>JAUWRG010000009.1 GCA_030610655.1 Dehalococcoidia bacterium | reverse complement strand
AACCGGAAACCGCTACGATTTCTATTTTTGGTATTGGTTTAGCACGCGTTCGCGCGCGCCGGGGAGGGTATTGAGCAAAAACTAAATAGCGAACAGCATTTAGAGCAACCAGAAAGCCCTCCCAGGCGGGAGGGCTTTCTATATATGAACATCTGGGGGGTAATGACCATGAAGATCGATTTGAACCAGAGTAGTAGTACCGAAGAAGTAGTGTCTGCCGGGCTTGCTGATGGAAGCGTCCTCCAGGCACCGCGTCACTTGACTAGCCGCGAGTATAGGGCGGGACGGACGGTGGTGGACATCGATGGAGTTAAAGTGGGCCTCACCGAACTGGTGGTGATGGCCGGACCGTGCTCCGTTGAGAGCGCTGAACAAATACTGCGCATCGCCCGCGAAGTCAAGGCGGCGGGGGCTACCGTCCTCCGCGGCGGTGCCTTCAAGCCGAGAACGTCCCCTTACGATTTCCAGGGCCTGGGTAAGGCCGGGCTGGAGCATCTGCGTGCCGCTTCGCGTGAGACGGGTCTCAAGGTTGTCACCGAGGTCGTTGACCCCCGGGATGTTGAATTAGTTACCGAGTACGCCGATTGCCTGCAGATAGGCTCCCGAAACATGCAGAACTACTCCCTGTTGAATGAGGTGGGGAAGTCGTCCAAACCAGCGCTGCTCAAGCGAGGTCTGTCCGCCAGCTATAAGGAGTTCTTGCTCGCGGCGGAGTATATTATGGCGCAAGGCAACGAGCAGGTGATATTGTGCGAGCGCGGTATCAGGGGACCGTCAAACGAGTTGCGCTTCACCCTGGATCTTAACGCAGTCCCTTACCTGAAAGAGCGGACCCATTTGCCGGTCATTGTCGACCCTAGCCACGGCACTGGCAGCGCCCGTCTGGTGCCAGCGATGAGCCTGGCGGCGATCGCTTGCGGCGCCGACGGGATAATTGTGGAAACGCACTACTCGCCCGCCGATTCCATCAGCGATGCTGCCCAGACGATATCGACCGTTGAGTTTGCCGAGCTGATGAAGGACATTGCCGCGGTGGCCGAAGCCGTAGGACGGAAAGCCCCTTCGCCCATGTTAAGATGATGTGAACCGCACAACGCTGCTGGCCACATCGCCCGACCCAGCCAGTCACGGTCGTTGCCTTGACCGAATGGGGTAAAATAGGCTATCGGGAAAGTAGGAGGTGCACATATGCTCGGCGGAGTGGGCGACACCTTTCAGCAAGACACCAAGTACCATCGCTACCAGAGGGAGAAGGGGCTTTTCGATCGGATCGCCGTCCCAGAACCGTACAAGGAGTATCCAGGCAGCAATAGAATAAAACTACCCATCCCTGTGTCCAAGTCAGTCCTGACCCTGGACGAGGTATTGCGGTGTCGTAAGAGCGTTCGCCGTTTTACCAAGCAGCCACTCACTTTGGAACAGGTATCATATTTGCTGTGGGCTTCAAATGGCATTCAAAGGATAGATCATGGACATGAATTCCGCACCGTCCCATCGGCTGGCGCACTCTATCCCGTAGAGACGTATGTAATTGTTCACGATGTGGAAGGGCTGGCGAAGGGTGTATACCACTATGCGATACGAGAGCATGCCTTGGAAGAGCTACGGACAGGAGATTTCCGGCGCGAAATTACTCTAGCGGCACTGGGACAGAGAGTCTGCGCCGATGCTGCCGTAGTGTTTGTATGGACAGCCATCTTCAACCGGTCCAAATGCAAGTACCGCGCGCGTGCTTACAGATATGTCTATCTTGATGCCGGGCATATCGGACACAGCCTGGCGCTGTCGGCGGCCAGCCTTGGCTTGGGGAGTTGCCAGGTCGGAGCCCTGTTTGATGATGACGTGAATCAGATACTGGACGTGGACGGCGTTGAGGAAAGCGTGGTCTACATGAGCGTGGTCGGCTACCCCGCCGAGTGAACAGGGTAGGTTATCTGCCCTAGCCTGGGGTGCTGGCCCGGCTATCGGTGGCGCTAACGAATCTTATGATCTCGGCGAAGTTGTTGATTCTCTCTAGGTTGGTCGTCTCAAGAAAGCCATCGTAGGTAAGGTTGATCCACGGCTTCCCGTGGGCAGCGCTGAACTTTTCAGACATAGCAGCCACAATCCCCCCTGGCATGCAGCCATGTGGCATTACCGATATGATGCCGGCAAACCTGGGGTTCTCCATCCATTCAATCCCGCTTCCTATGCTGAGTACCGCCTCGCTACCACAGTTGGGAGAGAGGTATTTGGCCGAGTACGCCAGTATTTCCTTTGTTGACGGCTCTCCCATATCAGGCAAGCCCTCGAAGGCAACGGCCACTGTCTCCTCATCGGTCCTCAGCAGGCGCTTCCTTACTAGACCAGAAATGACCTTCTTGACATTCCTGTCCCACACACCGTCCTCAATGTTGCGGTGCTGGATGTACTTTATCCACTCCCCAACGGACGAGACGATAACTTCAAGCCCTGCCTTCTCACACTCTCTCACCAGATAGCTATTGCTGAACTCGTTTGACCGTAAGAAGATCTCACCGTTAATCGCCACCAGCGGCCTCTTGGGCTTCTCTGGATCAATGGCAGCGCCGAATGCGGAAACCGCATCCCTGAGGACATCGCCAAAGTCCTCCCTCTTGCGCATGCGGTCGGCAACCCCAGCGGTGTATTCCTCGAACAGTTCGTCCGCAGTACCGGGCGTCCTCTCATAGGGGCGGGTGCGCCAAAGAAGCTTTTGCAGGTAATCAAAGGCAACAATGCCACGCCACGCCAGGCGCTCAAATGCGGAACCAAGGCCCATGTCGCGATAGGCATTGTTCGACACGGTGGTTCGCATCGGAAGGTCAAAACCCATCTCCCTCAGTATCCTGTCCTGCTCTACAACATACTTGCCAAAGCGGCACGGCCCGAAGGCGCTGGGCATAAATCCCTCAACATGTTTCAGGTCCAGGTCTCCGTTTTCATAGAAGAATCTCATAAAGTCGCCAAGGGTCACCCGATATGGCAAGCACTCCGTTCCCCGAGTTACCTTGTTGCTATAGAGGAGTGACTGCTCATTTGAAGGGGGAAGCACGGAGGCCCTGACGCCAAAGGCTTCCATCGCTGCCGCTATTGCCTCGGCGCCAGGCGCCATACTTGGTATCAGAATTATTTTCTTTGAGGTTAACGTTATCGGCGCCGAGCGGTAGGCGCTCTTGTCCCACCCCTCGGCCTGGCCTGTGGAACGAGCAAATGCCCTGATGGTATCGACAAAAGCCTCAAGGCGGGTAACGATGCCAGCCTCGGCGGCATGCTCATCGATCTCCAGTTGACCCAGAGGCTTACCCCCCATGATATCTTCAACAATATTGATTATGAAGGAGTTCGGACCACATCCAAAGTTGGTCAGCAGCAGCCCATATAGGGATGGGTCTCGCTCAGTTATAGCGCTGCCGGCGATGTGCTTGCTTTCGTAGAACCAGTACGGCCGGTCCGAGTATTCATAGATGTTTACCGAACCAAGCGGTAGAAAACTAAGCGGTATCGGCACCACCCCAAGCTGGGCAAGCTTTTCACTTATGCCGAGGTTGGCTCCCGAATCCTGCGACATATAGGACCGGGCAAGTATCACCACACCCAGTTGGTTATTGTCATGAATTTTCTGTAGTAGCCTCTCTCCCAGCTCCACTTCTGATGCCTCAAATTCTCGTTGCGCCTTAATACCGGCAATGGCCGCCTTTCTCCCCCGTCTCCTGCTGAACCCCATCTGCACGGCACAATCGGCAAAGCTGTCTATGGTCAGGTCGTCGCCCCTGCTGAAGTCAATGGTCGGTATCAGCAGTTCCTTACCCAGGTCCAGAGCCTGACGTATGATATACGGGGATGCCTGCACCAAGGGACAGGTATATTTCTGGTTCTCATCCCCCTCTTTGACGCCCATGCGGATGGCACTGGGGTAGAGAATGTAGTCAACATCTTTGAGATTCTCCGCATGCCCGTGTAGCAGCTTGATAGGGAAACAACTGTCGGCATAGCTCAGCTCGACAGCCTGCTCCATTATTTGCTTGGTGGTCTTACTGGAAAGGACAACATTTACCCCCAGCGCATTCAGGAAAGCGATGAGCATTGGGGCGTAGTCATATACTATGAGCGCTCGGGGAATCCCGATCATAGGCCCCGTGCCGTCCTTTTCCCTGTATTCCTTGAACAGCAGCTTGTCGCGCTCGTCGAATGCGGTCTCCATCTTTTCCCGGCTAATGGTGCTGTCAAACAGGTCGCACCTGCTGCCGTAGAAAGTGGGCTTCTCGCCGGGTATCTCCATTCGGCTTATGGTGCAATTCATGTCGCATATCTTGCAGGTGAAGGTGGTAATCTTAGGATTGCTGTCAATGACGTTTTGAAAGCCCTTGAACTTCGAGCCCTTGCCACCCAACTCCTCCTTCGCCAGAAGTGCCGCACCTATTGCGCCGCTGACCTCTTTGTGTTCCGGCACGATTGTGGTCTTTCCCTCAAGTGCTCGCTGAAACGCAGAAACAACGGCATCGTTATAGAATACCGCCCCGGTCAGTATTACCTTGTCGCCCAGCTTCCTGTTGCCCAGTACCTTGGAGAGATAGTTTGCCGCAATCGAGTTGGAGAGGCTGGCGGTTATTACTTCTATGGGCACCCCCTCCTGCTGGGCCGAAGCGACCGCCTGCCCCATAAAGGCAGCACACCGTGAACCCAAATCGATGGTATGAGGTGCCTCAAATGCCAGGGTGGCGAACTCACCATCTTGAACATGAACGCCAAGCTGTTCGGCCAGCTCATCGATGAAGCTGCCTGTCCCAGCGGCGCATGCCTTATTCATCTGGTAATCGACAACAACACCGTTTCGCTTGATAACAAGCTTCGAGTCCTGGCCACCAACCTCGATAATATCTGCTTCCGGGTCTATATCGGCCGCAGCTCTTGTTTGTGCCGTAATCTCGTTCTTTATCAAGTCGGCGCCAACAAAGCTGCCAACCAGATATCTCCCTGAGCCGGTGATGCCCACTCCGGCTATCCTGGCATTATCACCGATAGCTGGTAGCAGGTTGCGAAAAACCTCCTTGATCGCCTCGACAGGCCTTCCCGCCGTCATGAGATAGTTCTTCGCCATCACCTTTGTGCCCGATTCGTCAAGTATGACCGCCTTGGTGCTGGTGGAGCCAATATCGACCCCAAGATAGCCGGTAAACGGCCCCTCAATTTTCGGTGCTACCCAGCCGTCATGCTGGGTGACTTTTTCCAGCCTCGGCGTTTCAAAATAGCGTTGTTTGATATCTGCATCGGGTAGAAGGGTCACTCTAGAGGTCTTCTCGCTTTCCATCGCAAGCAAGGCTGAACCCAAAGCCTCGATGTAGCGATAATTTTCGGGGATGATAACATCCACTTGATGCCCATTTCTTGCCGAGATCGCCTCGTTGAGCGACCTCAGGATGGCGCTATTGGCAGCCACGCCACCAACAAAATAGACCGGCTCCTCAAAAACCCCCTTCTTTAGTGAGGCGACCATTCGGGCGATGCTTTCACATAGGGCATAAAGCATATCCGCCATCTGTACGCCTTTCTGTTGGAGGTGGATAAGGTCGGTCTTGGCAAAGACACTGCACCTGGCGGCTATCCGTGGTGCGCTACCTTCACACTCCAGCGCCAGTCGGGCGAAATCTTCGAGGCTGATGCCAATGCGGTACGCCTGCTGTTCGAGGAACCTTCCCGTCCCCGCGGCACAAAGGGGGTTTGATGCCACTTTCCACGGTTTTCTCAGCCCATCCTCGAACTCTATTATCAGCGAGGTCTGGCCGCCAATCTGCAGGGTGGTTTTCGCATCGGGATGAGAATGAAGAAGTCCTGAAGCTATCGCTAGCGAGCTGCTGTATACCGACCAGTTCAGCTCCTTGGGTATCACCCCTTTACCAGAGCCAGATACGCCAGCGGTGACGATATCTTTGAAGTTGAACTCCTGGCTCAGCCTTGAAATAAGTGAGGCGACCGCAGCATTAGGGCTAGAGGTAATCTTCTCGATGTCAAGCCTAACTATACAACAGCCTTCGTCGATGAGGGCCAGTTTAGCATTGACCGAGCCAATATCTATACCAACGGAGTACTTCATCTTGCGCCGTCTACTGGTAGGATATTAGCATACCAGATGGTATTCATTCAAGCTGATGTACTGGATCCTGTAATCGGTGGAGCCTCACCCTCTGAAATGTACTTCTGGGGGATACCCCTTTATTGAACTTCCCTCCGCCCGCAATTGTTGTAGTTGCCTGATTCATCAGGCGACTATGATAACAGGGTAGCCTAGTTGGAGCCCTTCCGCGGAAGGGCTCCAACCTACCCGAAATTTCCAAACAGCCTGAAATGGAGAGAATTATCCCCGACGCCCCGCTACCTCTCGCTTTTTTCTGTTCCCTCCCCTTCTATATCACAGGACCTCCGCCGGGCGGTAAACCCCGAATACCTGGCGGAACACGTCACAGATCTCGCCCAGCGTGGCATAGGAACGCACCGCCTCCATGATATAGGGCATGAGATTCTCCGTTCCTTCAGCGGCACGGCGAAGGTCGGCTAGCCGCCGCTCCACATCATGGCTATCCCGCTGGAGCCGCGCCCGATTAAGGCGCTCAAGATGCCTTTTTTCGCCCTCGGTGTCCATCTCCAGAACGGGGATAGCCAGAGTTTCATCGATAACATAATCGTTGACTCCGACCCAGATGCGCTCCTTGTTCTCGATCTCCTGCTGATAGCGATAGGCAGCCTCGGCGATTTCTCGCTGGAAGAACCCCTTATCTATAGCCGGGATGACGCCCCCCATGGAGTCTATCTTTCGGAAGTAACCGTAGCAAGCATCCTCCATCTCATTGGTCAGAGCCTCCATCATAAAGCTGCCCCCCAGGGGGTCGACGGTGCTCGTCACCCCAGCCTCATGAGCAATGATTTGCTGCGTCCGGAGAGCGACGAGAGCAGCCTCGTCCGAGGGTAAAGCCCAAGCCTCATCCAAAGAGTTGGTATGCAGCGACTGGGTGCCACCTAATACTGCGGCTAGCGCTTGAATAGCGACACGCACGCTGTTGTTCTGTGGTTGTTGTGCAGCCAGAGTACAGCCCGCGGTCTGGGTGTGAAAACGTAGCCACAAAGAACGTTCATCCTTGGGGTCATACCTGCTTCTCATCTCCCGAGCCCAGATGCGGCGGGCGGCACGGAACTTGGCAATCTCTTCGAAAAAGTCATTATGTGCGTTGAAGAAGAAGCTCAGCCTGGGGGCGAAATCATCTACCTTCAAGCCTCGTTCCACACCTGACTGTACATAGGTCAAGCCATCGGCCAAAGTGAAGGCCAGTTCCTGAACGGCGGTAGCCCCGGCCTCACGAATATGGTAGCCGCTGATGCTGATGGTATTCCACCGTGGGAGGTGTTTGGTGCCGAACTCGAAGGTATCTACAACGAGACGCATAGAAGGCTGGGGTGGGAAGAGATATTCGTTCTGGGCAATGTATTCCTTAAGGATATCATTCTGAAGCGTACCCCCCAGAGTCTCCATAGGGATGCCACGCTTCTCAGCGGCAACAATGTACATAGCCCAGATCGCCGCCGCTGGGCCATTGATGGTCATCGATGTGGTCACCTGGTCTATGGGTATGCCATCGAAAAGCACCTCCATATCGGCAAGGGAGGATATTGCCACACCGCACTTACCAAACTCCCCTTCTGCCTCTGGGGCATCGGTGTCGTAACCCATAAGGGTAGGCATATCAAAGGCGACGCTCAATCCCGTTTCGCCATGGTCGAGGAGATACTTGAAGCGCTGGTTTGTCTCCTCAGCGGTGCCGAAACCAGCGAACATGCGCATGGTCCACAGCCGCCCTCTATGCCCCGTAGGATGAATACCGCGAACGAAGGGATATTCACCAGGAAAGCCCACGTTCGCTAAATAGTCCATCCCGGCAATGTCTGCCGGCGTGTAAAGCCTTTTTATGGGTATTCCAGAGGTGGTGGCAAAGCGGTCGTGTCTTTCCCCCGATTGCGACGCCTTCCTCTCCCATTCGGTATCGCGCTTATTGATTTGCTCTAACCAGCGCTTGTCAAACATGGTGCACTCCTCGGCGATCGATTTTTGTCCTCGTCCTTATACGCTTCTGGAAGTGAAGCTTGATTTGGATCATATGCTTTAAGTGATCAGACATATCAATTAGCCTGTAGTTGATGTGATGTCTTCCCCCCCTCGAGGCAATGATAGAGACACGCTTTCCCGTTGTCAAGCTAATGCACTCATTCATGTGATAGGTAGCACTCTGCCCCGTTCTCCATAATAACTGCTTCGCAGCGTGCCTGTCATTTTTAACCATCCACCATTCTGAAATGTACTTCGGGGGCATATCCAGACCCCCACCAGAACCTTTTTGTCATTGCGGTAAGCCGAAGCCCGGAGCGCAGCGAATGGGAAGCGAAGCAATCTCATGTCTTCCCAACACCTCCCAAGATTGCTTCGTCGAGTTCCCTCACTTCGTTCGGGACAAGCCTCGCAATGACACGTTGTGCGTGGACATCCTGTCTAGACTACGCGTTTTATTTTATCTACCTCGACGCTATATTTTCGTAGTTGCTCCGACTTGTCGGAGCATAATTGCCCAATGCTGTGAAACGTGTGTCATTCTGACCCTGAACCCTTCACTTACTGTCATTCTGACCCTTCACGAAGTGAAGGGGAAGAATCTCAAGCCACTCAGGGCAGGCTCCGTGAAGGGGAAGAACCTCAAAGGCGATAGATTCTTCGGTCGCTGCGCTCCCTCAGAATGACAACAAGGACGTATGTCATTGCGAGTCCTCCGACAGATCGGAGTCCGATGAATCGGACCCCCCGCCATAGAGCAGATCCCTCTGTACTCCTTCTGAAACCTGCGGCGCTGTGGGAGCGTTCAATTGAACGCCCCTACTTCAGTCGATATAAGCCTACCAATGACGAGAAGATGTAACTCATTTATCTGAACGATACCACCTTTACGGCTTTTTGTTTAGTGCGACAAAGGAATACCTTGGGTGGAGACGTAGTACCTGCTCGGACACAGCAGCCTGGAGATGGACAAGAGATATCTGGGCTCACTGAATACAGCAGACGCTGCCAGGGCGCACCAGAGTTATAGCCATGGGGACAATATGGGGTTGCGTTAGCCCGCGACCGGCTGGCTTGACATCTACCGAGCCGTTGTGGAGCTGGTGAAGAACCGCTTGGTCAAGGCGAGAAGTATATAACTTTGGGTGAAATCTTCGAAGCTTACAGTGACGAATCAGGCACATTTAACCAACGCTACCAGGCGTTCGCTGTGGTTTCTGGCCAAGAATCCCTGCTCTCGCAACTGAGGAGCAATCTCAGGCTTCACTGATCCATTCTCAAAACTGCGGCTCCCTGAATCTTCCCCTGCTTCAGCAAAACCAGGGCTTCGTTTGCATCCTCCAGTTTGAACTCCTGAACCTCAGGGGTAATCGGAATCTCCGCGGCCAAAGGAAGGAAATCTTCCGCATCCTTCCTGGTAATGTTTGCCACACTCTTTATTTCTTTCTCATCCCACAGCAACTGAGCATAATCCAAGGGCGGGATAGGATTCCTCTTTCGAATCACCGCCATCACCAGTCTGCCGCCTTTTTCAAGCACTCTCAAAGCGTTGGGTACCGTCTCTCCCACCGGAGTGAAATCAATTACGCAGTCGAGCCTTTGAGGAGGCTCATCTTCTGCTCTACCTGTCCAGGCTGCTCCCAGTTTCTTGGCTAAATTGCGATGCTCTTCACTTCTGGTGAAGACAAAAAGCTCGCAACCCCAGTATTTGGCCACCTGAATCACAATGTGGGCTGAGGCCCCGAATCCGAAAAGCCCCAAGCTCTGCCCCGGCTTGATCCCCGAAAGTCTTAGATCTCGAAACCCGATTGCCCCGGCACACAAAAGGGGAGCTGCCTGAGAATCAGTGAACCTCTCAGGAATCAGGTAGGCGAAATCCTCTGACACCACGGTGTACTCGGCATAGCCACCATTAACCTGGCACCCAGTACCTTGAAACTGGTAACACAGGTTTTCGTTGCCTTCTGTGCAGAAATGGCATTTTCCACAAGCAGAGTATATCCAGGCAATGCCCACTCGGTCACCGACTTTGAATTTAGTCGCCCCCGAACCCAAGCTTTCTACTTTACCAACAATTTCATGACCCAGAACTATAGGAAGTTTTGGCTGAAGCCTTCCTTCAATTTCATCCAGCTCGGTGTGGCAAACCCCGCAGGCCGAGATTCTCACTAGGACCTCTTTTGATGTCGGCTGAGGGACTGGCAGGTCTACAAATTCCAGAGGCCGATTTTCAACCGGTGAAATCTGCTTTAAAATTTGAGCTTTCATTCTCACCCCTTCCCTTGCCTCGGTAGAGGAACCTAATTGCGGGTGCTGGCGCCAGAGAAGCGATCTCTGTGGCTCGGCATATTGTTGTATGCCTGCCTCGTCACTGTATCTCGCCCATTCTGCATATACTTCGCCTTACTACCTTGCTGAATGGGAGACGTCTCAGCGCTGTCTGTTGTGCTCTTGCCGGGTCGGCCACAGCTTCATGCCACGGTTGCAGAAATGCCTTCAGACCCTCGGTTGCCACCTGCGTATCGCTGCCAATCATCGATGTGTATATTTCTATTACGCTGCGATGGTGTGAGGTGCTGCCGCTGGACACTGCGAGGCCTATTGGTCGCCTTTGTTATGGGCACCTTTGGCTGCTGCGCCTATTCTTTTGCGTCTGGGAGGGTGTTTGCTTATCCACAACCCCTTAAAGGAGTTTCGGTCCAGCAGATGCCTGACATCAGCCACATCGAGGAGGTCCTTGGACACATTGCTTTCAAAGTAGGCCACTTCAACGTGTTTGCCCATGTTCTTCACCGCTTGGAGGGCGTAGGCGAAGTCCGAATCGCCGCTCACCAGCACCGCCACATCATAGAGGTTGTTCCAGGCAAAAAGCAGCAGGTCTGTGGCAATCATAACATCGATACCCTTTTCCACAGGGATACCCTGCGCCAGCTTGGTGCTTCCCAGTCGCACCTCCAAATATGGCGTTTCACGAAGGGCGTTGAGGAAGTCCTGCTGCTCGCGCTGGCCTTCAACCCGCTGACCTGGCTCTTGAAGCACATTGTAATAGTATACGCGGAACAAACGTCTTTCCCCACAGAGCGCACTGGCGAAATTGGCGAAGTTCAGGTCATAACGCCGTAAGTTGGAGCGCAGGGCATGATACAGGTTGCTCCCGTCTATAAATATTGCCACTCTATCTTCCATAAATCTCTCCTCGATACATACTATTCTATATCTACGATACTGGCAACTCGCTGAAAATGATTATACCGCACGTTTTCCATCTTGTACCTCTTGGTCTAATCTTAACATAATCGTTGCGGCTCGTCGAGGGAATACGCTGCCCATCATCTACATGTTTGGAGTCAAGCTACACTGTGTCATTATGACCCCGAACAGGGCGTCTCCTTTTATCATTATGAGCCTGAACAGGATGTCTCCTCTTGTCATTCTGACCCTTCACTCCGTGAAGGGGAAGAATCTAATCACCTCCCCCTTGAGGGGGAGGGTTAGGGTGGAGGTGAAGTTTCCCCCTCCCTCTAACTCCTCCCACAGATCGGAGGAGGACTTATCCCGTTCGACCTGAGCCAGTCGAAGGCCTGTCCTGAGTTCGTCGAAGGGCCGTTCATGGTTCGACGGGCTCACCACGAACGGTTAGACAGGCCTGTCGAAGGGCACCCCATCACCCCTCTCCCTGTAGGGGCGTTCAACTGAACACCCCTACGTATAAGCGCAACAAGTATTGGGTAGGCTTTCTATTCTTTGATCAGTAGGGCAAACCCAAGCATCGCTGCCCCGGCCATTGCCGCCCCGAAGTAGAAAGTCGCCGCCGGGCTTACCGCCTCCCACAGTAGTCCGGCAATCACGCTCGCCAGCAGCAGGCTGAGCCCAATTGCCCCATGGTACAGGCCATAAGCAGTCCCCCTTCTTTCCTTGGGCACCATGTCGGCAACAAATGCTCTGGTCACCCCCTCTGCTGCCCCATAATACACCCCGTACAGGGCGAAAAGCAGAATTACATAAATCACGTGCCATGCCGGTGACGCCAGGGCAAACCCGAGATAGGAGAGGGCATATATCCCCCACCCACCGATGATAATCCTCTTCCTGCCTATCCTGTCCGATAGCCTGCCAAAGGGATAGGAGGTTGCCGCATAGACCAGATTTAACGGGATGAGCATAAGAAGGATATGGACCGGGGATAGGCCGATATTGCTTGCCCTCAGTATAAGGAAGACATCGGCGGAGTTGCCCAGGGTGAATAAGAGCATTATTCCCAGGAAGATCTTGAACCGCCTGTCGAAGCCCCTCCCCACAGGTGCTGTGCCTATCTCTTCCCCTTTGGGCTGGGAGGCTCTCTCCTCGTGAACAAAAAAGATGATGAGCAGCACCGCAAGCACTGCGGGAACGACGCCTATGATGACCAGCCATCGAAAGCTGGGCATCGACAGCGTTGGCTGCCACCCCTGTATGAGATAGACGACAACGGCGGCGATGGCGATGCCGGAAATAGCTCCGGCGGTATCCAGGGCGCGGTGAAAGCCAAAGGCTCGCCCCATCCTCTGTGGTGTCGTTGAATCGGCAACCATGGCATCGCGGGGCGAGGTGCGGATTCCCTTGCCACAGCGTTCGAAGAATCGGATGGCAAGCGCCGCACCACCACTCGAGGCGAGGAGGAGAAAGGGCTTGGCGATGGTGGAGACAGCATAGCCTATGACGGCCAGTCCCTTTCGCCTTTCTAGTTTGTCGCTCGCCCAGCCACTCACCAGCTTCAGCAGGGTGGCGGTGCTCTCACCGACTCCCTCTATAATGCCAATGAAGGTTGCCCCCACTCCCAATAAATGCGACAGGAAAAGGGGGAACATGTTGAAAATCATGTCACTGGAGGTATCGGTGAGGAAGCTAACCCAGCCAAGGAAGAAGACGTTGCGGCTGACACCCCAGATTCCTTTTCTATCACCTTGTTTCATTATCTATCCAGTCTTTCCTCGATTACCTCTTCGACCAATTCCGTGATCTTCCTTCTCGCCTCGTCGAGGGCCGTTATACCCTGCTCGGTTATGGTGTAGTATTTACGGACCTTCCCATCAACCACTTTCCTCTGCGCAGATAGATACCCCTCCCTTGCCAGGCGGTGCAGAGTAGGGTAGATGGTTCCTGGGCTTAGCCGATAGCCATGCCGGCCCAGTTCCTCCAAGATTTCGAGTCCGTAGATTGGCTGCTTTGAGGCGTGATAGAGGATGTGAATTTTAATGAAGCCAACAAAGAAATCCTTAAACATGACAGCATAGCTTAATATCGTTTGGTGATATCGGCAAATGATATCAGCTTCTTGACACATTTGTCAAGTGCTGTCTAGGAGCTTGGCAAAACAGGGTAGCCCACCCCGATTAGATCGGGGTGCTCTAGGCGTGGTTGGAGCCCTTCAGCAGAAGGGCTCCAACCTACCCAATATTTTCGGATGGATTCTTCGGTCTCCTTCGCCTCACTCAGGGCCCCTCAGAATAACATGTGGGTTCCACTCACCCTGTGGGATTTGATCACCTTACCCCCTAACCCCCTCTCCTCAAGGAGAGGGGGGAGAAATGCAACCATGGTACACCCCCAGACCCCATTTTTACCCGCTCGCCCTGAGCTTGTCGAAGGGCCTGTCCTGAGTTCACCGTAGGGCCATTCATGGTTCGAGGCCGACAGGTCGGCCGACACTTCGGCCCAAGCTCACCACGAACGGTTAGACAAGCCTTTCCTAGGCCTGTCGAAGGGGGAGGGTCAGTATTCCCCCTCCCTCTAACTCCCTCCCACCAGGGGAGGAAGGATCCTGTGGTCTCCCCCTCTATTTGAATCGCCTGTCCCTTCTTATGAGTCGCCAAACTGTGTTATAATTGCGCTAATTCCAGCAGAAGTCAGAGATGTGACATAATGAGGATTGCCATTATCGGGTTGGGGCTAATCGGCGGGTCAATGGGCTTGGCCCTGAGGAAGAAGAAGGCGGATTTGGAGGTGGTGGGCTTTGCTCGCCGCAGAGAGGTCGCCTCTAGAGCTGTTGAGTTGGGGGCTGTGGACCGCACTGAGGGAGATTTGCTCGCCGTAGTAAGGGGTGCTGACCTTGTGCTCATCGCTACTCCGACGATGGCGATGAAAGAGATAATGGACAACATCAGAGAAAGTCTCGATGAGGGCTGCATTGTCACTGATGTTGCCAGCACCAAGACACAGGTTATGGGCTGGGCAGAGGAGTGCTTGCCCTCACGGGTGAGCTACATCGGGGGACATCCGATGGCGGGCAAGGAGACCTCCGGGATCGAGGCTGCCAATACTGACCTTTTTATCGGCTGCACCTATTGCTTGGTCCCCGGGCGAAGCGCCACCAAAGAGGCGATTGATAAGGTAGAGGGATTGGTGCGGCAGATTGGAGCAAAGCCCCTTTTCATCGATGCCTCCAAGCATGACATGCTGGTCGCTGCCGTCAGCCATCTTCCCATAGTTATTTCCTCAGCCCTTGTCTCGATGACCACGAAAAGTCCATTGTGGAATGATATGTCAAAGCTTGCCGCCACAGGATATCGCGACCTCACCCGCTTGGCGTCAGGGAGTCCGGAGATGAGTGGCGACATCTGCCGGACCAACAGCGAATTTATATTGCGCTGGATAGATGAATATATCGAGGAACTGGAGAAATTCCGCCACCTGATAAGCGAGGGGAGCGAGGAACTGGACGAGGCCTTCCTCCAGGCAAGGGAGAGAAGAGAGGGTTGGCTGGGAATGGCCCGTTAGAGAAGGGTTAGTTATGGAGAAACGGGTAAAGGGGTGCTCCGGCCTAAAGGGTGAAGTCGCACCGCCGGGCGACAAGTCCATATCCCACCGTGCTGTCATCCTCAACAGCATAGCTTCGGGAAAAGCGAGGATTGCCAATTTCTCTCCAGGAGATGATTGCCTCGCTATGATTTCCGGTTTAAGGGCTTTAGGGGTGGAGATCATCGAGGAATCTGGCTTGCTCACCGTCTCGGGGGTAGGAAAAGAAGGCTTTGCTGAGCCCGCTGATGTGCTCAATGCGAGAAACAGCGCTACCACCATGCGCCTTCTGGCAGGCCTGCTTGCCGCTCAGCCCTTCCTGTCCATAATCACCGGGGATGAGTCGCTTCGCTCCCGTCCCATGGCTCGCTTAATCCATCCCCTGCGCATGATGGGGGCGGATATTTGGGGCAGGGGATACGATTCCCTAGCCCCGCTAGCCATCAAGGGGGGTCAACTCCGGGGCATAGACTACACCTCGCCTGTAGCAAGCGCCCAGCTAAAGTCGGCAATTCTTATCGCCGGCCTCTTCGCCAAAGGGGGTACCACCGTTGAGGAGCCGGCAGCCTCTCGTGACCACACGGAGCGCATGCTCTGGGCTATGGGGGCGGACCTCAAGCACGATGGCTCAAAAATCGCTCTTAATCCTCCTACCTCCCTCTCACCTATAGATATTCACATCCCCGGGGATATAAGCTCCGCCGCATTCTGGCTGGTAGCTGCAGCTATTCATCCCAATGCCCATATCACGGTTACTAAGGCAGGAATCAACCCGACGAGAACCGGGATCATCGACGTACTTCTCCAGATGGGGGCAAAGCTCAGGGTAAAGAACGAGCGCACGGAGGGTGGTGAGCCAGTTGCCGACCTGGAAGTGGAATCAAGTGAGCTGGTGGGAACGCAGATTGGAGGATGTCTCATCCCCAGGCTTATCGATGAGATCCCTCTCATAGCCCTGGCTGGCTCTCTTGCCAGAGGGACGACCACCATCAGAGAAGCTGAGGAGCTGAGGGTAAGGGAGAGCGACAGAATCGGGGCTACAGTGAAAGAGCTATCGAAGCTGGGTGCAGATATAGAGGAGCTACCTGATGGCATGGTCATTCATGGGGGTAGGGAGCTCAAGGGCGGCGAGTGCCACAGCCATCATGACCACCGTTTGGCCATGACCCTCGGTATTGCCGGCCTCATGGCCCAGGGGGAAACGGTGATCCATGGTGCCGAGGCAGTCGATGCGT
This sequence comes from Dehalococcoidia bacterium, assembly GCA_030610655.1. GTDB lineage: Bacteria > Chloroflexota > Dehalococcoidia > E44-bin15 > E44-bin15 > DAOUVR01. Next base: position 24,532 of record JAUWRG010000009.1, on the reverse strand, counting down.
CTTATCCCGGCTTTTGGCAGGATCTGGAACGGCTAACCCTATTGTCATTCTGAGGGAGCGAAGCGATGGAAGAATCTCACTGCTTGTAGATTCTTCCCCTTCACGGAGCCCGTCCTGAGTTTATCGAAGGGTTCAGGGTCAGAATGACAGATGGAGTGTTAAACGCCTGAATCCAGCGGAAAGGAGGTTTTTAAAGTCCCCAGACCTTACATGCTGGGGATTGAAAAGGCATGAAATGACCACAGAGCTAATTCATATCGGTTTTGGTAATATCATAGCAATAAACAGAGTCATTGCCATGGCCCCTCCGAACTCAGCTCCCATCAAGCGTATGGTTCAAGAGGGAAAGAGCAGGGGGATGCTCATCGACATGACCAACGGCAGAAAGACCAAAGCGGTGCTCATTCTGGACAGCGGGCATATTGTGCAAATAGCGCTGTCTACGGAGACCATTGCTGGCAGGCTGACGGCGAGCCGCGGAGGACAGGGCTGAAGGAAGGAATGGGGCAGATATTATTGTGGCAAAGCCAGGTTCTTGCCTGGCTGATTCCCTGCCTGCCGCATGAAGAGGGCCATGGTGCCGGCCTTGGTGCCTGGGAGGCGAGGTAACAATTGAACGTAGCATCTCAACTTCTCGTTGTGCTCTCTGGCCCGTCTGGAGTGGGCAAGGACGCTGTGCTGGCCGGGTTGAAGAGACTAAGACGACCATTTCACTATGCGGTAACGACAACCACCCGGTCTCGACGGCAAGGGGAGGAAGATGGGGTGGATTATCACTTTGTCTCACAAGAGAGGTTTCAAGAGATGCGGGAGAGAGGAGAGCTTCTGGAGTGGGCTGAGGTCTATGGCAACTGGTATGGGGTGCCCATGCAGGAGGTGAAGCAGGCATTAGAGCGAGGGCTCGATGTCATGGTGAAAGTCGACGTCCAGGGGGCGGCAACAATCAAAGGTATCGTGCCTCAAGCGCTGCTTATCTTCGTGGCTCCTCCTTCTACGGAGGAACTGCAGGCACGGCTCAGACAGCGCGAAAGCGAAACGACCGTCGATCTGAAGCGACGCATAGAGACCGCCGACGAGGAGATGAAGCAATTGCCGCTGTTCGACTATGTGGTGGTGAATGATAAGGTCGATCAGGCGGTGGCCAAGATCGATGCCATAATAACTGCGGAGAAGTGCCGGGCAAATCCCAGGGTTGTTCAGCTATAGGGAATTATATGTATCTTGAAGAAGCAGCGCATCGCCCTCGAGACTCGGGCTTTCGCAGATGACAAGCCCGTGTACCTCAAGGTCCTTCAAGGCTCTGAGGAGTTCCACGTAGCGGAGATCTGACTCTCTAAGATTCAAATGCCTGATCTCGCCATGTTTGCCGTACTCGACCCCAGAGAGGTGAAGATGCATGTGATCCAGGGCCTGCCTCCCCAGCCTTCCCTCCACCAGCTTCAGTAGAGCAACGAATTCCTCATATGAATTGAGCTTTCCATCTCTGGCGTGCAAGTGAGCGAAATCGATGCATGGGGCGATGCCCTCGATCTCAGCGCACAGGCTCAATACCTCCTCCACCGTGCCGAATTGGCTCCCCTTCCCTGTGGTCTCCGGTCTGAGCAAAACGCGGTTGCCCTCCACCACAAGCAGCTTCACCATCTCATCCAGTGCTTGCTTCACCGTAGCATACACCGCTGATGGTGGATCGTTGAGGTAGAAGGCGGCGTGGAAAACGATGCCCTCGGCTCCAAGGTGTGAGGCGATGCGAGCGGTCTGAATCAGCCTCTCTTTGCTGGCAATGACCTTCTCTTCTTCGTGAGAGTTGAGATTGATGAAGTAGGGGGCATGCGCAGTGAGCCTGACTCCCTTGCTCTTTGCGACGTCCCCGACCCGCCGGGCCATCTCTTCGCTCATCTTCACTCCGCGTACGAACTGCACCTCCATGCAGCCGAGCCCCAGCTCGGCGACCCGCTCGATGCCGCTTTCACTGGTGGGCGATCTGGAGCTCAGTGGGACGCCGCCGGTGCCGAAAAGGATTTTTTCGCTCATACTTCCCCATTCTAGGCTGTCACCAATTGCCAGGTCAACCATCTAAATTGACAGTGGGCGGGGTCAGTTGTAACCTAGGAGGTGAACGTCTCCCAAAAGATATTAATGAAAGATAAGCAGCCAGAAGAACCCCAACAGCCTTTGCCCCTAGGGCAACCCGCACTGGATGTAACAACCTCGGAACAGGCCCGGATCACTACCTTCACCTCTATGCGCAATCGCAACTACCGCTGGTTCTGGCTGAGTACGCTGGGCTTCTTCGGCGGACTACAGATGCAGATAGTGGCCCGCGGCTGGCTGGTTTATGAGATGACAGGCTCACCCCTTGCCTTGGGGATGGTGAGCGCTGCCTTCGGTGTTCCCCTACTTCTGTTCTCGCTTTATGGGGGAACGATCGCTGATCGGGTGCCCAAGCGCAACCTCATAATATTTAGCCAGATTGCCAATAGCTCGTTCACCCTCATCATTGCCGTGTTGATAACCACTGGCTACATTGAGCTATGGCATCTCATAGCAGCGGCCGCCGCCAGCGGGGCCACTTTCATCTTCATCGCCCCGGCTCGCATGGCGATCATACCCGAGCTGGTAGCCCCGAGGGAGTTGCTCAATGCCATCGCTCTCAATTCTTCAGGGACGAATTTGACCAGGGTCCTCGCACCAGCCGTCGCCGGGGGCCTGATGGCGATTATCGGAATAGCCGGCGTCTATTATCTTGTGGTGTTCTTATATATTGTGTCGATAGCCTTTGTGTCCCAGCTCCCCGCGGGGGAGGCGGCGGCGCGACAGATGAAAACTTCGGTGTGGGCAGGCATTGCCGAGGGTGTTCGCTACTTACGACACAGCCAGCTTATGACATTGCTTCTTATGATGGCCTTCGTTCCCATCGTTTTTGGTATGCCTTACCAAAATCTGATGCCTGTATTTGCCGTCGATGTCCTCGATGTTGGCGAGACGGGTCTGGGATTGCTCATGAGTATGACCGGGGTGGGGGCGCTAATAGGCTCCCTAGGCGTCGCCTCACTGGGCGATTTCAGGAGGAAGGGCCTGCTGTTAGTTGCCTTGGGCTTAGCCTTTGGCATAAGTCTGGCCGTTTTCGGAATCTCTCACATCTACGCTCTCTCCCTGTGCATCCTCATTGTGGTAGGCCTAGCCAACGCCGGTTATATGACGATTAATAACACCATGATCCAGAGCAACGTGCCCCATGAGGTGAGGGGGCGGGTGATGGCAATTTTTATGGTCACCTTCGCTTTGATGCCGCTGGGGACCTTGCCTATAGGCGCGGTAGCTGAAGCTGTGGGGCCAATGTTCGCCATAACCGGAGGCGCCCTCATAGTTTTCGTCTTCATCGTGGCTATAGCTATCTTTCGCCCCAGCGTGCGGCGCTTGGAGTAATTGGCGCGTCATTGACAGTGGTATAAATGGGGGGTATTCTGCTCTAGTAGACGATGCAAGATTTCGACAGGCGTGCCTTCTTACCACCGTCCGATCAGGATGCAATTAGCCCCACCGAACCTCGAATTACCACATTCACCTCGCTCAGAAATCGTAACTACCGCTTGCCCCTTTTGGGAGTACTGGTCGTGGGCGCTATAGCTGAAAAGATAGGAGTGCCCATGGTGATAGCAGGCTCCGGCATAATCGTCGCCCTGTTCGTTCTAGCGTTGGTCATCTTTTACCCTCGCCTAAGGCGGTTGGAATAAGAGAAGGAGGCATCGCAATGCTACAAAAGGTCTCTCTTGGCGTGAAGGATATCGATAAGTATCGCATGCTTGTCAGCAGTGAGCTGATGGACGAGCTTCAGACGCTGGGCGATAGCCTGAAGGGGCTAAGGCTATGCCACATCAACTCCACCCCTTTTGGGGGAGGGGTGGCAGAGCTCCTTTCATCTCATGTTCCCCTGATGCGGGGTTTGGGGATTAGCGCCGACTGGCAGGTTATTAGGGGTGACCAACATTTCTTCACCATCACTAAGTCGCTGCACAACGCTCTTCAGGGGCAGGCATACCCTCTCATCAAAATGGAGGCAACCCAGAGAGCCTACAAATCCAATAACCTGGCAAACGCAAGTGAACTAGACCCAGACTACGATGTTTTTATCATCAATGACCCTCAACCAGCGGCACTGCGCCATTTCTGTGATATTCCCAATGCCAAGTGGATTTGGCGGTGCCATGTCGATAGCTCTGAGCCAGATGACGCCACGTGGCAATTCCTGCACCCATTTGTTGAGGAGTATGATGCCGCCGTCTTTACCATGGAAAAGTTTGCCCCTGCTGACCTCAGAGTCCCGAAGATAGTTTTCATACCTCCCGCCATAGACCCCATCAGCAGCAAAAACATGCCCCTTCCCTCCACGCTCTGGCGGGAGATGCTCGATAACCTTGGTATCGATAAGAGACGGCCACTTACCGCCCAGATTTCCCGATTCGACCCCTGGAAAGACCCCTTTGGAGTAATGGAGGCCTACCGCCTAGCAAAGGAGAAGGTCCCTGGCCTCCAACTGGTCCTTGTTACCTCCTTCGCCGGCGATGATCCTGAGGCCTGGGATATTTATGCTGCGGTCAATGAGGAGGCAGAAAAGGACCCTGACATCCACATCTTCTCCAACCTCACCGGTGTAGGCAATATGGAGGTAAATGCTTTTCAGACGGCCAGCGGGGTGGTGATTCAAAAATCCATTAAGGAGGGTTTTGGCCTGGTGGTCGCCGAGTCTCTGTGGAAAGGGACCGCTGTAGTCGCTGGAAATACCGGAGGTATCCCTATGCAAATGGCGGGCGGCCTAGAAGACTATCTGGTCACCAGTGTAGAGGAATGCGCTGAAAAGGTGGCCTACCTCGTGGAACACCCCCACATCGCCGAGGAATTAGGCAAAGAGGGCAAAGAACATATCAGGCAGCATTTCCTCATACCCAGGCTGCTCAGGGATGAGCTTCAGCTAGTCAAGACCTTGATAGATGGATAGGCAAGCACCCTTATTCGAAATCTTCCTCCTCTTCAACTTGGGTTCCCTGCCCGTAGTATGGAAGTACAGCCTCCATCCTTTCCTTCCTTCTCCTCCTCGTAGGGTGGAGCGAGTCAATGGTCTGCCTTAATTGCGAGAGCCCCTTCTTACCACCTCCGCCCAATTTCACCACCACCCCCACAACCCCTGCCTCTTGGAACTCCTCGAGGGCCTCCTTGGGTGTATCGAGAGGTGCTAGCGCAAGCAGAGGTTTGCGCACCAGGTTCGCTACATGCTGGCAAACCATCAGCCGATGTACCGAAAGCTCACTATCGCCACCGATAAGCACAGCGTCTATCGACAGTTTGTCGATAGACCTTATCATGCCATCACCTAGAGAGGCCTCTATCTCCACGATCTTGCCTAGCTCATCATCTCCAAGCAATGCTAGTGGCGCTGTGATTGGGTCGAAAACCAAAAAATCGCATCCCATCTCCTTGAGGTGGGTGAGTTCCTTCTCGGTCCCTTTTTCAAGGGATGCCCCCCAGGGGACCTGTCCAAGGGCGGCTAGTACCTGGCTATCTGCCTCCTTCACCAGCACAGCATCAGCGTTCCCCTTGCCGTCAGCGGCAGCACTGGCGTCCCCTTCAGGAAGGACGGCGATAAGCATTATAGGAGAAATTTTCTTTGTGGACGCAGACGCCGCTCCTTTGAAACCCAAGGGCTGTGTAGAGCCTCGAGAGGTTTGATGCAGTTTCTCCACAAGTTTGCTCACTGTTCCTCCTTACAGATACAGCCAGCGGTCGGAATCGAACCGACGACCTGCGGTTTACGAAACCGCTGCTCTACCGCTGAGCTACGCTGGCACTTCTCGAAATCTAACGCAATATTATATCACATAATACCCTACAGATTGTCTTTCCTACCTACGTCTTAGCACTTATGGTGGCTTTCACCGACAATATGAGCGTTCAGCGCCTGGTCGAACTCTACGCTGAAGCTGACCTCATCGGGTTCAAAGTTCATAAGAGGGTCGGCGGATATTATATCCGACCAGCCAACAAGGCCATCGTTCTGCTCACTGAACACGCATAGTGAGGGCATAGCAAGGTAAGAGAGGAGAGTGGCCGTGGAGCCACTCTCCTCTCTTTGGTTATATATATACCTGGGAACTGATGTCTACTTGATTAACGTCCTGCCAGTAGCTTTACCGGCTGCCAAAACAACGTCCTACCTTACTAACAGAACGACGGAAAAGCCATTCATGTGGCGTTTGGTTATATTATGATGACCTCCCCACTAAAAACTGGTCCAGGTATAATGTTAGAAAAACTAAACCTTGAACTTTTCATATTTGACAACAACAACTTAGTGGCTTATCATTGTTCCAAATAGGAGGCATTTTTGGCTTCGAGCGTAACCAAAAACGTTGTGGATTTATTCAGCGGCGTTGGCGGCCTCAGTGTGGGAGCTGCGCGAGCAGGATTCACTGTTCGCGGTGCGGTAGACACCGACACTGAAGCTATTAATGCCCATGGACGTAATTTCCCCCACACAATCCATCTGCAAACCGATGTATCCGAACTTACGGGTCAAAGCCTAAGGCTCTCGTTAGGTTTGAACAACGGCGACCTTACAGGAATTATAGGCGGACCGCCTTGCCAAGGTTTTAGCTATATCGGAAGAAACGACAAGAACGATGCTCGAAACAACTTGTTCCCGGCGTTCTTTAGGATAGTCTCGGAGGCACTTCCGCGGTTCTATCTAGCCGAAAACGTACCAGGGATCATGAACGATAAATACTCTAGAATCAGGGCAAAAGCGTTCTCATATATCGAAGATAATTATATTATTCTACCCCCAATTATAGTCGTAGCAAGCGATTATGGGGCTCCTACAACACGGACACGCGTCTTATTTTTCGGATATCTTAAAGATGAGATGGAGCCTCTGACCATGGGCAGCTTCAAAGCCCCTCCAGACGTTGAGACAGTGTGCGTACAAGATGCCTTTCGAGGCTTGCCGATAAAGATAAAACCCTCCTGGCAGAAGGAAGAGCAAAGCTGGAGGATAGTGCATGTGCACGGCAACGGCCATTACGCATCGAGGCTCCACGGCCATATACCTCATAGAGTAGGAGACCCATATGCTTTGGAGTGTCTCAGAAATGAAAGCCGTGCCTCCGGCTTCTTAGGGACCGTACATTCAAAAGCAGTTGCAGAGCGATATGCCGCGACCAAATGCGGTAAGTATGACAAGATTTCGAGGTCTTATAGACTTGACCCCAAAGGTTTCTGCCCGACGCTACGCGCCGGCACTGGAACCGATCATGGCAGCTTTCAAGCCGTTCGTCCGCTCCACCCTACTGAAACCCGCGTGATAACTCCCCGCGAGGCGGCAAGGCTGCAGGGATTCCCCGATTGGTTTCAGTTCTCTCCGACAAAATGGCATAGCTTTCGCCAGATAGGAAGCAGCGTCAGCCCCATACTAGCAGAGCGTATTCTCTCCGTTATCCGGAAAGCCCTTGGAAATTAACCGACACAGGAGGGATTATGGATAAAGCAAATCAAATTAAGTATGAGGTTCTTGACTTCTCTCCAGTTAAATCTTTCTTCGTATCGATGCTGACGCGCGACATTCTGCTGGATGATGCGATCCTCGATTTACTCGACAACTGCGTCGACGGTATTCTCCGATCCGGGAGAACGGGGGGCTCGAAACCCTACGCCGGCTTTAAAGCGGAAATCGAATTCAAGAAAGATACTTTCTCGATTTCGGACAACTGCGGAGGAATCCCTTGGAGTTTGCATGAGTATGCTTTCACAATGGGGCGAGCATCTAAGCCCGGTAGACCTCCTGACCCTGCAGGAACCATGGGCGCTTACGGAATCGGAATGAAGCGCGCCATTTTTAAGATGGGTAAACGGTGCCTTATTTCGACTCGAAGCGGAAAGGACCAATACGAAGTAGAAATTACTCCGGACTGGTTAGGCGAAGAATCCGAATGGTTTATCCCCGTCAGCAGCGCTAAAAGATCCGGGGAGGAGGACGGCACTACTATCGTCATCGGCGATTTACATGACGGTATATCAAAAAAATTCACAGACGACGCTGAATATTTTAATTCGGAGCTTGTAGGTAAAATATCCGGACATTACTCTTTTATTATCGATAAAGGCTTCGAAGTCATAATCAACGGTGAACCGATAAAACCGCGCGCTACTAAACTTGCTTTTGACCGTAGCCGAGAAGAGGGCGTTATTCGCCCTTATATCTTCAAGACGAAAAGCGGCGGCGTAGAGGTATTTTTAACAGTGGGATTTACTCGCGGGATTCCCACACCAAGCGAGATCCTCGACGAGGAGAAGTCGCCGAAATACTCTTCGCTCGAAGCGGGATGGACGATTCTTTGTAACGACAGGGCCGTGCTATATTGCGACCGTAGCGAATTGACCGGTTGGGGAGAAGCCGGTATTCCTCGTTACCATACACAATTTATCGCAATATCCGGAATAGTTGAATTCAAGTCGGATGTCGCTAGTAATCTACCTACTACCACGACAAAAAGAGGCATCGATTCGTCTTTACCGCTATATCTCCAAATAAAAAACAAGATGCGCGATGGGATGCGTATCTTTACAGACTATACTAACAAATGGAAAGGTCGGGAAGAAGAAGCTAAAGCACTTATACAGAAAGGAGAAAAACTTTCTTTCGAAAAGATAAAGGAAGAGGCGCAAGGCCTTTCCTTCCGCCACATAAGCACCTCTTTTCCCCCTGGAGATCAATATCAACCTAAACTGCCGTTACCGTTTAAGCCCGAGCCGACGAATCGACGTATCTCGTTTACCCGAGAAATAACTAAGATAAGAACAGTGGGCGAATACTTCGGAAATCCCGACATGGCTCCGTCTGGAGTCGGAGAAAAGTGCTTCAATACCATTTACGAGGAGGCCCAGCGTAAAAAATGAAGTCGCCGGCGTATCATTTGCGCCCGAATAAGGCCGCAGAACGATTCGCGTTCATTGAAGCTATCAAGCGTCTAACTAAACTAGGCGGTAATCTTGAAGAATATACTTATTACGGGCTGGGCGGACCTTACCTAGAAGATTGCCGCCTATTCTACGAATTTTACCCGGAAATCTCAATGGTCTCGATCGAGGAAAACGAGGAAGTATTTAAGCGTCAACAGTTCCATCTACCTTGCGGCAATCTGCATCTCGAGCCCAAAGATATGAAGTCGTTCATTACTCAATACGAACCGAACGATAAGAAAAGTATATTTTGGCTGGATTATACTCGATTGGAATACGGCTGTTTCGATGAATTCAAAGTACTTCTCGGTAAAATAACTGAAAAAAGTATGATTAAAGTCACGGTGCGCGCCGAGTCGGACGATTTCTGGGATGAATATAAGAATCCACGAAGTGAAAAAATAGAGATGTTCCAAAGGGAATTCATGACGATATTGCCCGACCCGTCAATAATTCCGCCAAGAGATTCTAGGGAATTCGCTAATTTGTTGCAGAAAATGTTGCAGATTGCAGCCCAACAAGCTTTGCCGGCAGAAGCAACATCGTTAGTATTTCAGCCTGTTTCGTCTTTTTATTATACCGACGGAAAAGGTATGTTTACATTGACCGGTATAATGTGTAAACGAAGTAATAAATGGAGAGTAGTGAAAGCCTTCAAAGATTGGGAATTCGCCAATTTCAAGTGGGAAAAACCAACACGAATCGAGATACCTATCCTCAGTACTAAAGAACGTTTACATGTTCAGCGCCATCTCCCCTGTAAAACTTCTCGAGGTGCAATTCTGCGGGCCGAATTAGGTTATCTAATTGACGAGGATATCCCTACAACCGAGGATGCCCTCGAACAATATGCGGCTTTTCACAGATACTTCCCTTACTTTTTAAGAGGAACGCCCTGAACTGCGTCAGACTACTACACATTTCGTTTTAACACATCGACATAATCTGATTTAGAACCATAGGCAAGGTATTTGAAGCAGCTTTTTGGGTTCTCAGTTGACATTCCCAAATGACAAGCTGACGCCAGCCTTTTTCATTCAATTCTTCCTCGATCCTGCGGTCCCGACTTCTATTAGCTTCGATTTTCGGCTTCCAGTATTCTAGTCTAGACTTAGGCAGACGCCCTCTGATACAGTTATCGTGACCGTGCCAGAAACAACCGTGAATGAATACGGCCAACTTGTATCGAGGTATCACTATGTCCGGCTTACCGGGTAGGTCTTTGCGGTGGATGCGATATCGAATGCCATGGGACCATAAATATCTGCGTACCAGAAGTTCAGCGCGCGTATTTTTACTACGGACGGCAGACATTATCTGGCTGCGTTTTCCGGGACTGAGAGTATCCATACACTCCGATTATAGTAATCCTTGTGTCACATATCAAGGAGTATCAACTTTCCGTTCTTTGTACAGGGGTTGAATAATCTCTCATAACTAGCTTATTTTTGGACATAGGTGTAAAATATACGAACTTCTTTAAAATATTGGGAATAGGCAAGAATGAAATCAAGAAGAAGTTCAGAACGACATGGATGCCCTATCGAGGGTTGCACCTATGAATCTTCAAACTTTCTCGATTTACTGAGGCATATGGTCGAGAGTGAACGAAGTAACACCTTCTCGGGCCACCATGGATGGCTGAACGATGCATTGGGTGCGGAATTTGCAGAATATGCTTTTAAGAAGGACCGTAGGATTGCGGATCTGTGTTCTTACTATTATCGACATACAAGGAAGGAACTACCCAACGATCCTATGGAATTCTATTCTTGGTTTCAGGATGAATACAGGAGCTAAAACATTTGGATTGCCAACCTGACCTTGAATCAATCGAAGTCCATCCTTAGAAAAAGCGGGGCACATCCAACCTTGTTCTCCGATGCCCCTTCCACTCCCGATACGAATATCGCTTACTTTTCCAACTCTGTTTTATAGTAATCTAAAGGCATATAAACGCTGAAATAGACCTTTGTAAACTGCGGTCTTTTAATCTTTTCTTACCGACAAGTTCATATGGGTGTATATCAGCCATACCAAAACGAACTAAGCACGATTGGTACGGGACCATGCAGCCAGAATTGATGGGTGAGGTGACCTTAGCATGGCACACGCAAGTTGATCTATTAGCTTAAGATATAGGCTGCTACCCTATATCGTGAGGCTAAACCTCACCTCAAAAGTTCTGCCTATTGTAACCCCAACTCCAGCTGAGGGGATTCGAACTAAGTAGTTAATACGGCGGTCAACTCTAGAATCTGCGAATCATCTAGAAACTAAAGCATTGTTTCAGGTGAAGTTCGACTCTACTCTGTCTCCCCGTCCAACAAGTAAGTATTTTATAGGCTCACGCTCAAGACGCAGCTAGTATTTTGTGACCTTCCCCCGAAAACAGTAACACCCTGAATTACAGTTCTCCGCTACAATATGTACGATAGGAGGACTCTAAGAGCCGGGGGCCCGTTCTATGGGGAAAGGATCACGACCCCCTTGAGGATGACAGGAGCAAACCTTAATATGGCCCCTGTTCTGTCCTAATGATGGGGTCCACCTCACCACACTCAATAGTCAAAGATTATTGACGACATTGAGCCGAAAGCCTAATGTAGGTACAAGAGACCATAAGGCAATGGTAAGGTAGCATATTGATGGGGAAGGATGATACGCTACATTGACCAGGTGCTGCAGAACTTCCTATACCAGAAAGGGATACATGAAGCAGATAGTTGAGGATTTAGCCCAATGACCAGCTCAATACCGCTCCCTGTCGAGATCGTTAACAAGCCCGCTCAACTCAGTGCCTTCGCTCGTGAGCTGGTAGGCACACATATCATCGCCCTGGATACAGAATCTAACAGCTTCCACCATTACCCCGAGCAACTCTGCCTCATTCAGATCGCCACTCGTCATAAAGGATACATCATCGATACGATATCTCTTCATGATCTCGCTCCTCTCAGAGACATTCTGGCAGATATTTCCATCAAGAAAGTCATTCACTCTGCAGACTACGATATCCGTAGTCTTGACCGGCATTCCGGGCTTCATATCCGCAACGTATTCGATACCAGCATCGCCGCTCGCTTCACCGGCATCACCCGGTTAGGTTTGGAAGCCCTAACCAGAGATTTGCTGGGTATCACCGTTAATAAGAGCAAACGACTCCAGCGATCTGACTGGGGACGGCGCCCGCTCTCTGCCGAAGCCCTTGAGTATGCCGCTACCGACGTCCATCACCTCATAGCCCTGAAAGAGATTTTGGACCAACAACTCCGAACCTTAGGACGGGAAACGTGGGTTGACGAGGAGTGCACCAGAATCGAAGAGGTACGATATACGGCACCAAATCTGGAGACAGCATACCTCTACGTCAAAGGGTCCAAGGACCTCGATGGACGCGAACTTGCTGTACTCCAGAGTCTCGTCCTATTCCGTGAAGAAGAGGCACGACGCCAGCATCGCCCACCATTCTTCGTACTACCTGATGCTACACTTATCTTCCTTGCCACTAATCTCCAGGCGAACCTCTCAGAAGTACCAGGACTTGGGCGAACTGGGTTGAAACGGTTCGGACAGGGTCTCCAGCAGGCACTGCATAACGGCATAACTGCTCCATCAATACACCGACCGCCTCCCATCAAGTTCGTACGTGCCAGCAAAGAGGAGGTCAAGCGTCTTAGTCACCTCAAAGAGTGGCGAACATCACTAGGCTCCAGTCTTTCTCTAGATCCCTCCCTTCTCTGGCCCTCAAGCAGCCTCGAACGGCTTGCCAAAGCGCCTGATACTTTAAGCGTCGAGCTTACCTCCGATAACATCCGTCGCTGGCAGCGCGATGTTGTTGCCTCATCTCTCCAAGCTTGCCTAAGCCAGTGACGTGAGTGTAAACTTGGGGCATGATTCACATAACCCGCACCATCAAGACCGACACTATGCTGGAAAAAGGAGAGGGCAATCCCTTGCCAGAGATTCAAGATGGGAGGTATAGACATGGGTACTAAAGGAAGGAAAAATGTGAAGAAATCCAAGAAGCAGGTACTAGAGAAGAAAGCGCAGAAGGCAGAAAAAGAGAAGAGATAAGCGCATCTATAACGGGGTCTAGTAGCGCTCGGACGCATGCATAATGGTAGAGCCCTTGTCCATTTTGTTCAACCGAATGACTACGCCACCCTGACTGAAAGGCATGTGCTGCTTTCCTGCCCGTTCGCGGTGAGCCTTACCCTGCTACCCGTCACCATCACAACGAATGATTGCCACGGGAGTAGCGGGGCATAACGCAGACTGCGGTGTATCTCTCCAGCTTGGCTGGGCTTCTCCGCCGAAATGCGCTCGTCCGGCTGGGCAGTGAGTTTCTTCCGCAGTGGCGTCGCCGGTAAGGTTCCCCGGGCGTTCTCGCCTGAGGGTGGCGTCTTTCATCCTGCGAGACAGTGTGTCCATCCCCGAGAAGCCACCTGGAGCAGGGTTCCAGCCACATCTTCTCTACCTAGGTGCCGGGCTTTCACGCGTCGCCAGTCGTGCCTGGCCGGCCCCTCTGGCCGGCTTTGGCGATATCATACTATGACACTCTTGCCGGGATCCCACCGCTAAACGCACCACAAATGCGCGTCGATGTCGACTGCGTGCCGCCAAGAGGCCATGCTACGACTGTCAATGTACTCGCAACAGTGGTTGTCAAATAAGTATGGGGGTGGCCAGTTCTGCCAGCGAATCATACGAGCTTGTTTTGGAGTTCTGCTTGTTTGCCATGGTCACTTCTGCCATAATCAATTGCTGAACGTGAACCAACTTTCCAGGGAGGTGTCGTGAAAACCGTTCTCGTAGGACTGGACACAGATGAACTGGGTGCACTATTGAAGGATGAAGGCGAGCCACCTTACCGTGGTAGCCAGCTTGCCCAGTGGATTTATCGACATGGGGTTCACACGTTTGATGACATGACCAACCTTCCATCTAGGCTTCGGACAAGGCTGGCGCAGAAATATGAGGTTGGTCGATCTAAGATCGTAGCCACGCAGCACAGCCGTGACGGGGCCACGAAGTTGTTGCTCGAAATGCATGATGGTGCGAGGATAGAAACTGTGGGTTTGCCCTACGCAGATCGGTTTAGCTGCTGCCTGTCGACACAGGCGGGATGCCCAATTGGTTGCGCCTTTTGTGCTTCTGGTCTGGGTGGGTTTGTTCGTAACCTCATGCCAGGAGAGATCGTAGATCAGGCGTTGACGATGCAAGAAACACTACAATCCGGGACTATACTGATGGACGACCGGAGGTATCGGATCGACCATGTTGCCATCATGGGCATGGGCGAACCACTTCTGAACTATGTATCAACCGTCAAGGCAATACACCTTCTAAACAAAGAGTTGGGCATCGGCATGAGGAATATCACAGTTAGTACCGTTGGCCTTCCTCCTGGCATTCTGAGATTAGCTCAGGAGAAACTGCAGATAACACTCGCAGTATCACTCCATGCCCCTACCGACAGACTGCGGCGGCAGCTCGTACCTGGCATGACTAGGTGGAGTGTCGCCGAAATTGTAGGCGCCAGCCGGGAATATGTGCGCCATACCAGTCGGCGGGTTACATTCGAGTATTGTATGCTCGACGGAGTAAACGATGGTGAAGTAGAGGCCCGTGAGTTAGCAAGGCTACTTAATGATTTGAACTGCCATGTTAACCTGATTCCATACAACCCTGTATCCGGCCTGCCATTTCGTGCTCCTTCACGGGCACGGCTACGAGTCTTCCGTGAGATCTTACGTGGAGCAGGCATCCAGACAACGCAGCGGGTTCGGAGGGGAGTCGACATTGACGCTGCCTGTGGACAGCTGCGGCGACAGATGGAGAAGGTTCGCAAGTAGAAAACTACAGTTGGCCCGTGACTATCGAGGCGATGACAGTCTTGAAAAGAAAAACGGCAAGCCAACTTGTTGGTGGTGTCTTCAATCCATGAATAGCAGTCACGCGCTATGTCTGGACGCTTGAGCCCCATGCTTGTCGCCGGGCTGTTTTCAGAGAGAACGTTGTCGCTCAGATGCTGTTCGTGGATGGGCAACAGAAGGGTGAGCACAACGTCCGTGAGCAGATCCTTAGCGGCACTTCGGGCTCGAGATTACGAAACCGCTGCTCTACCTTTGAGCTACGCTGGCATTTCTCGAAATCTAGCGCACTATTATATCACAAAATACCCTGCAGATTGTCTTTCCTACCCACGTCTCGGGACTTACGGTAGCTTTCACCGACAATATGGCAATTCACTGCCTATCAAGTCGAGTTCTTGTGCCAAACGCTAGTTGTTTTCTTATGTTATAATTCGTTCACCATATCGGGAGGAAGAGATCGATACCGAGCGCCTGCGTCAGATACTTTCAAAGGTTAAGTCTGGGGAAGTGGTCGTTGATGATGCCGTGGCCCAGCTCATCGACCTACCCTATGAGGAGATGGGTTTCGCCAAAATCGACCATCATCGGGAATTGCGATGTGGTTTCCCTGAGGTGGTTTTTGGTCCAGGGAAAACGGCGGAGCAGGTCGCCGCTATTGTCCAACAACTCGCCTCCACCTCCGATCGGGTGCTGGTGACCAAGGTCGAGCAAGATTGCTTTGATGCGGTGCACCAGCTTGTTCCTGAGGCATCATACCATCCCGTCGCTCGGGTGATCGCCATAGATCGGGCAAAAGAGGCGCCTTCGCGCCCAGGGGTCATGGTGCTATGCGGAGGCACTTCGGACATACCGATTGCTGAGGAGGCGGCGGTCACCGCTGAGATAATGGGAAATGTGGTGGAGCGCTCCTACGATGTTGGCGTAGCCGGCGTTCATCGTCTTCTCGGTCATCTGCCCAAGCTTCGCCAGGCAAAAGTGGTGGTAGTGGTAGCCGGAATGGAGGGGGCACTCCCCAGTGTGGTCGGCGGGCTGGTGGCGGTGCCTGTGATTGCGGTGCCCACCAGTGTGGGCTATGGAGCGAGCTTCGGCGGGCTCACTGCGCTGCTGGCTATGCTAAATAGCTGTGCCGCCGGGGTATCGGTAGTGAACATCGATAATGGTTTCGGCGCAGGCTATCTCGCTGCCTTGATTAACCGCTAATCCTAGTCAAGGTTCAGTGATTCCGAGTCCTGTTGTAAGGTCTCGGCCTCCTGAGGGGCCAGTGATTCCGGGGTCTGCGGCAGGGCCTCGATCTCCTGAGTAGTTTCACCTTCAGCGGATGTCGATTCTGGGACCTGTTGCACAACGTCGATCTCCTGAGCCGCTTCAATGGCTAGGGATTCCAGCATCTCGGGTAGGGCCTCCACCTCTGGCGGAGCCTCAGCTTCCTGAAGAAGATGACAGTATGCCGGGATCAATTTGCCGATAATCACGTTCTCTTTCAGCCCCCGCAGCCTATCCGTCTTTCCTGCCAATGCTGCCTCGGTAAGCACCCTGGTGGTCTCCTGGAAGGAGGCTGCCGAGAGAAAACTATCAGTATTCAGCGAGGCTTTAGTAATGCCGAGGAGCACAGGTTGGGCTGTTGCCGGGTCCCCTCCCTCTGCCAGTACCTTGGCATTGATGTCATCGTAGACAAAGCGGTCGATTAACTCTTCCGGTAGTAGCTCGGTGTCACCGGGGGAATCGATGCGAACCTTACGCAGCATCTGGCGAACAATAATCTCGATGTGCTTGTTATGTATATTTACTCCCTGAGAACGATAAACCTTTTGCACTTCTTCCAACAGGTATTCCTGGACCGCCTCCTTTCCCATGATACGCAAAAGGTCCTGGGGGTCTACCTGTCCGCCAGTGAGTTGTTGACCGGCCTTCACTAGGGCATCGTTTTCCACGGTGATGTGGGATGCGTGGGGGACGGGGTATTCCCTATCCTCCTTCTCTTCATACCAGATGGATATTTGCTCCTCCTCCACACTCACCACACCAGCTACCCTAGCGATGAGAGGACTGGACTCTGATGCCACAGCAACCTCTGTTTCAGTTGGTGCCGCAAGCTCTGCCAGTGTCTCTCCCACATCTACCAATTGACCACTTTCGACACTAGACTGCCATTGCGGAAGTAGTGGGTATTCATCGGAATAAAACTGTGAGTTTGAGACCTTAATTCGACGCTCTTCCTCGTTATCGATAACCTCCACCTGGCCATCGATCTCAGAAATTATCGCGTGGAGCTTTGGTGAGCGAGCCTCGAAAATCTCCTCTACACGAGGAAGTCCACTGGTGATGTCCACTCCGGCGACCCCTCCAGTGTGGAAAGTGCGCAGGGTTAGCTGGGTTCCTGGCTCACCGATGCTTTGAGCGGCAATGATGCCCACCGCTTCTCCTACGTCGACCAGGTGTCCTCGCGCAAGGCTCCACCCATAGCAGCGCTGGCAAACTCCACGTCTTGATTGACAAGTTAGAGGCGACCTAACATAAACCCTGGTAATCCCTGCTGATACGATTTCCTCAACCTTCTCCTCTTCGATCTCACCGTTTCTTTCCACGATGGTCTCACCAGTGTCTGGATGTACTACTTTCACTGCGGCAAATCGCCCCAATATGTGTTGCGTAAGAGGTGGCGATATGCTTCCCGACGCTGCTTCATGGACCCAAATTCCAGCGGTGGTACCGCAATCCTCATCAACGGTGATAACTTCTTGGGCCACATCGATAAGCCGCCTGGTGAGATAGCCGCTGCCCGATGTTCTGAGCGCCGTATCCGCCAGCCCCTTTCTGGCACCATGGGTGGATATGAAGTACTCGTGCACCGACAGTCCCTCCCGGAAGCTCGACTTTATGGGGAGCTCGATGATCATCCCTGATGGGTCGGTCATCAAGCCTCGCATTCCTGCCATTTGCCTAATCTGTGCAATATTCCCCTTGGCGCCGGAGATTGTCATGAGATAGATTGGCCCATAGCGATCAAGAGAATCGGCCAGAGCATCGGAGACCTTATCTGTGGTTTCCATCCAGGTGGCTACGGTACTATTGTAGCGTTCTTCGTCGGTGATCAGTCCCTGTTGAAATTGCCTTTCTATCTCAGCAACCTTTGCCTCTCCCTCTTCTAAGAGTTTCCCCTTGGACTCAGGAGCCTCGATATCGTTCATGGCAATGGTGGTTCCTGACTTGGTGGCATATTGAAACCCTAATCTTTTGATATTGTCAGTCACCTCAGCAGCTTTTTCACCGCCAGACAGCTTGTAGCACTTAGCGATCACCTGCTTCAGGGACTGTTTATCCATCGCGTTATTGATGAAGCGGAGTTCCTCAGGAAGCACTTCATTAAAGATGAGGCGACCAACAGTGGTTCTCATTCGCTCCCCATTCTCCCCAACCCTCACTTCAATTTCCGCTTGAATATCTATGACTCCAAGCTCGTGGGCAAGGATGGCTTCCTCAGTGCTATTGAAGCGCTCATTTTCCCCTTTAGCTCCTGGCTTGAGAAGGGTGAGGTAGTAGCAGCCCAGTACCATATCCAGTGTAGGCGCCACCACTGGCTCGCCGGAAGCTGGCAGGAGCATGTTATGGGTTGAGAGCATTATCTCCCTGGCTTCCCTCACTGCGTCATGGGAAAGGGGCGCATGGACTGCCATTTGGTCGCCATCGAAGTCAGCATTGAATGCGGCACAAACCAATGGGTGGATCTGGATGGCGCTGCCATCGATAAGAACGGGCTCAAAAGCCTGAATACCAAGACGGTGAAGGGTGGGGGCACGGTTCAACAGCACTGGCCTTCCCTTGGATACCACCTCTAAAGCATCCCACACCTCGGGCCTCTCCCGTTCTACCAGCCTTTTGGCACTTTTGATGTTATGGGCATAGCCTTGGAGGATGAGGCGATGCATCACGAAGGGTTTGAAAAGCTCAAGGGCCATCTTCTTGGGGAGACCGCACTGGTGCAGCTTGAGTTCGGGGCCAACTACAATCACCGAGCGCCCGCTGTAATCCACCCTTTTGCCCAGCAGGTTCTGGCGGAATCGCCCCTGTTTACCTCGGAGCATATCTGATAGCGACTTCAGTTTGTGGTTTCTCGAAGTGGTGATAGGGCGTCCCCTCCTGCCATTGTCGATGAGGGCGTCTACCGCTTCCTGAAGCATCCTCTTCTCGTTACGAACAATGATCTCAGGGGCACCAAGCTCCAGTAAGCGTCGCAGCCTGTTATTGCGATTGATCACCCGTCGGTATAGGTCATTGAGGTCTGAGGTGGCAAATCTCCCCCCATCTAACTGAACCATAGGACGAAGTTCCGGAGGCAAGATAGGCAGTACAGTCAAGATCATCCACTCCGGCTTATTGCTGCTCCTCCTCAGCGCCTCGACCACCTTAAGCCTTTTGATAGCCTTCTTTCTTCGCTGTCCGGTGCTGGAATAGATCTCTTTGTACAGGGTTTCGCGAAGCTTCTCCAAATCGAGATTAGTGAGGATGTCCAGGATTGCCTCAGCCCCCATACCCGCTCGAAACACATCGCCATACTTATCCTTAAGCTCACGATACCTGCTCGGGGAGAGCAGGGCGAAGCGACGAAGCTCTTCCAGTTCGTCGATCCCGGCGCTAAGCTCCTCTAGCAATTGCTTCTGCTCTTCACTAGCCGCTTGGTGAAGTTGGTTTATCTCCTCTATCGCCTGATTTCGCAACTGCTTGATCTTATCTTCGGTTTTGGCATCTATCTCTTGAAGAGCGCTGGCAAAACTGCCTTCACTCTCATCGATCTTTTGTTGTGCTGCCTCTCCAAGAAGCTCAATGTGGGAATGAGTGACCTCCGTGCCTTTGGACACAATGGTGAGGTCACCAAAAACAATTTCCTCTTGCGCCTCTCTGTCCTTCTCCTCCTGTAGCTTCTCCTGAAGAGAATCTCTCAGGCTCAGTATCAGGTCAATTGCGCTAGTGTGCTCCTCTTCAATGGGCTCTCTTTCATCGCGCCTAATAGACTCAAGCTTGGTAATCTCTTCTTCGAGTCGGCTTTTAATATCCTCCACCCTGTCGCGTGTCAATTCCTCTCGGTTGGCGACCTGTTGAAGGATATCCTCCCGCACCCGTTTTATCGCTTCACTTCTCGCTGCTTCATCCACATTAGTGACTATGCAATGAGCGAAGTAAATCACACGCTCCAAATTGCGTGGTGAGATATCGAGAAGAAGGCCTAACCTGCTAGTGGTTCCTCTTACAAACCAGATATGGCTCACTGGGGCGGCGAGGTCAATATGGCCCATCCTCTCACGGCGTACCTTGGCTCGCGCTACCTCCACTCCGCATTTATCGCAGATAATGCCCCGGTAACGCACCTTCTTGTACTTGCCGCAGTAGCATTCAAAGTCCTTTGTTGGGCCAAAGATGCGCTCACAGAAAAGCCCATCCTTCTCTGGCTTCAGAGTACGATAATTGATAGTCTCGGGCTTAGTCACTTCACCCCATGACCAACTCCTGATCTGTTCTGGCGAGGCCAGAGAGATCCGTACAGAGCTAAATTCGTTAACCTCAGGCATTGTTACCTCTCCTGAAATCCTCCTATCTTCGATCTGGGGAAGTCTAACCCTAAATCCTCCACCAGGGACATCCTATCCTCCTCTTCATTGAGCACCTCTACAGCAAGCCCCAAGCTTTGCAATTCCTTGACTAGCACCTTGAAGGATTCTGGCACCCCTGGCTGCAGGATATTCTCCCCCTTAATAATGGACTCATAGGTTTTCGCCCGACCAACCACGTCGTCTGACTTAACGGTGAGCAGCTCCTGAAGAATATGAGCAGCACCGTAGGCCTCTAGTGCCCAAACCTCCATCTCGCCGAAGCGTTGCCCTCCAAATTGTGCCTTCCCTCCCAAGGGCTGTTGGGTGATCAGAGAGTAGGGGCCTGTAGAGCGAGCGTGTATTTTATCCTCGACGAGGTGGATGAGCTTTATGATATAGATGTAACCAACTGTCACCGGTTGGTCAAAGGGCTCCCCGGTGCGTCCGTCGTAGAGAATGGTCTTCCCCCATATGGGTATTGGGAGACCACTATCTTTGGCAACCTGTTCTGCCTTCGCTGCTAACTCCTCATCGCTGAGGTCCTCGCTTTCGTCCCCTACGCTTTCCAGCCATAACCTGAGGCAGGCTTTTCTTGCCTCCCCTTTGCAGTCATCGCCGAATATCCGCTCTGCATCATAGCCTCGCTCTGCGAGCCACGCCTTCGCCTGCTCAAGCTGGAAAGTATGTTCTTCTTCGGGATCGTGGCTGATGGCTCCAGAGTGCTGGGCGAGCCATGCTTGGGCAAGACCGTCCTGAATGGCATCGTTATCAGCACCATCGAATACGGGAGAAAGCGCTTTAAACCCCAGGGTATTAGCTGCCCATCCAAGGTGGGTCTCCAACACCTGCCCCAAGTTCATCCTTGAAGGGACACCGATTGGGTTGAGAATGAGTTCTACATGCCTGCCATCGGGCAGGAAAGGCATATCCTCATCGGGCAATATGCGGGCGATGACCCCTTTATTGCCGTGCCGCCCTGCCATCTTGTCCCCCTCCGATATTTTCCTTTTTTGCGCTACCCAAACTCTCACCAGTTTATTTACCCCTGGAGGAAGATCGGTACCAGATTCCCTTCTTTTGACCCCTGGAGGAAGATCATCCTCAGATTTTCTGGCGAAAATCCTAACACCGATAACTGTGCCCCTCTCTCCGTGAGGTACCCTCAGCGACGAGTCCTTAACATCTCTAGCTTTTTCACCAAAGATAGCTCTGAGGAGCTTCTCTTCAGCACTAAGCTCTGTTTCTCCTTTAGGTGTGATTTTGCCTACCAGGATATCCCCCGGCTTCACCTCAGCGCCTGTCCGAACAATGCCATCCTCATCAAGATTCCTAAGGCTTTCCTCACCAACATTGGGTATATCTCTGGTGATCTCCTCAGGCCCCAGTTTTGTATCCCTGGCCTCAGACTCGTGTTTCTCGATGTGAATCGATGTAAATTTATCATCCCTAACCAAGCTCTCACTGATGACCACTGCATCCTCGAAGTTATAACCATCCCAGCTCATGAAGGCACAAAGGACGTTTTGTCCCAATGCGAGCTCCCCTTGATCTGTAGCGGGGCCGTCGGCCAATGCCTGCCCTTGTACTACTAAGTCGCCCTTAGAGACCAGGGGCCGCTGGTTGATGCAGGTTCCTTGATTAGAGCGGGCGAACTTTCTCAACGGGTAGACATCTTCCTCCCCACCATTATCTTGAACCACAATCTTTGTTGCCTCAATCGAGGTCACCACGCCATCACTTTTAGCGAGGACCACCTGTCCGCTGTCACAGGCTGCTCGCCTCTCCATGCCGGTGCCGATAAGGGGTGACTCGGGACAGATCAAAGGCACTGCCTGGCGCTGCATGTTCGAACCCATGAGTGCACGGTTAGCGTCATTATGCTCCAAGAAGGGAATCAGGGCACTGGAAACGCTAACTATCTGCTTCGGTGACACATCCATGAGGTCTACCCTTTCTAGCGGCACCTTAGAGAACTTGCCCCCCTGTCTCCCTTCTACCTTTTCATTGATAAACTGATTCCTCTCGTCTAGGGGCTCATTGGCCTGGGCGATGATATACTGCTCCTCTTCATCTGCAGAGAGATAGACGATATCACTGTGAACGAAGGGCACAATCTTGATCACCTTTTCGGGCAGGCTAGAAAACTGCCGGGCAATCTCTGGGGTGACTAAGGTTCCTGGTTCCACCAGCGAATGCCCGCTATCATCGAGCACCGCCTCCGTCACCGTCCTACCCACCAGGTCCTCTGAATTACCAGGCAGCTCCCTGATAACCTGGCGGTAGGGTGTCTCGATAAGTCCATAATCGTTTACCCTACTATATATGGCAAGGGAGTTAATCAGGCCAATGTTTGGCCCCTCTGGGGTCTCAATGGGGCATATCCTACCGTAGTGGGAATGATGAACATCCCGCACCTCGAAGCCGGCCCTCTCACGCAACAAGCCCCCAGGCCCCAGGCAAGAGACCCGCCGCTTATGGGTTAGCTCTCCCAGTGGATTGGTTTGATCCATAAACTGGGAAAGTTGAGAAGCGCCGAAGAATTCCCTCATTGCTGCTACTACGGGATGAACGTTGATTAGGATGCTGGGAGTTACTGATTCGATATCGACAATACTCATTCGCTCCCTAATTACCCGCTCCATGCGCAGCAGGGCAATACGGAACTGATTTTGCAGTAGCTCCCCAGCAGTCCTCACCCGCCGATTCCCCAGATGGTCGATGTCGTCAGGGGAATCGTCACCGTTGTTTACCATTATGATATGCCGCACGATCTCGATCAGGTCTTCCTTGGTAAGCACCCCTTCGGACAAGGGTACATCGAGCCCCAGCCTTTTGTTCAGCTTGTAGCGACCAACCTTGCCCAGATTATAGCGCCGGGAATTGAATAGCAGGTTTTTTATCAGGTTTCGAGCGTTTTCTACGTTTAGAGGGTCGCCCGGCCTGAGGCGCTTATAGAACTCGATCAGAGCATCTTTCTCGTTCCTGACGGTGGCATCACGTTCCATGGTTGCCTGAATATAATCGTGCTTCGTGGACCAATTAACACCCCTGAAGAGCTCCACAAGCTCCTCATCCTCGCCGTAGCCTATGGCGCGCAGCACAGTTGTAATGGGGATCTTCCTTTTTCCATTGACTTTGACTGAGATCGCATCTTTGCTACTGGTCTCAAACTCCAGCCTGGTACCTCTCTCCGGAATCAGTTTAGCATGGCAGAGCCAGCGCCCGCTGGAAACATCCTCCTCCTTGGTGAAGTAAACGCCGGGCGAGCGGATTAGCTGGCTTACCACTACCCTTTCCACCCCGTTGATAATGAACACCCCATTTGGCGTCATCAAAGGGAGATCACCCATGAATATGTCCTGCTCCTTGATTTCTCCGGTCTCCTTGATTAATAGGTGCACCCTGACGTTGAGCGGGGCGGAATAAGTCATGTCGCCATCACGGCACTCCTCCTCGGAGTGCTTGGGGTTCACATTATTGGGGCACAGACGGCAGAACCTTGTTTGAGGCGTATCATTCCAGGCGCCACACTGGACACACTCGCCATCCTTGGGATGTCGGAATTTATAATCCAGGAAATGAAGCTCAAGTCTCGTCCCGGTAAAGTCCTTGATGGGCGAGATTTCGTCAAGTAGCTCCTTTAAGCCCTGCTCCATAAACCTTTGGAAGGAGCTTAGCTGAGTCTGGATGAGGTGTGGCACCTCCAAAATCTGGGGTATCTTGGCATAGGACTTCCTCGGTGGCGTTTCTCGAGGCATTTCAAATATAGAAAGCATACTCAATCTCCCGAAAAAGGCAATAGTTCCCCCCGCGTTGAACCGTTCAGGTAAGCTAATGATGTTGAGGAATTAAGAGAGAAATTGGGGTTCTCATTGGCTAAACAAACAGTATATCACACTAGATATTATTTGTCAACACTTCGCTTAGTTCTCCGTAGAAATCCGACACTCATCCTCCTTCCTGAGTGGTGTGTTCATTCTTAATCCCATGTGGGGTCGGTGGTAGTGATAACGTTCCAGGAACAATTCTACCATCTTCTGACACTCCGGCAAATCTTGG
>JAUWRG010000014.1 GCA_030610655.1 Dehalococcoidia bacterium | reverse complement strand
CCGCCATCACTGGACTTGCCGGCACAATCGCTGCCGCCAGCGAGAACACCAGCACCAAGGCCATTGCCAAATAAAATAGCTTCGTTTTCATTCCCTTCCTCCTTTTGCACCTTTCTCGCTTTTCGAACTATTTGCCTAGCTAACTGCTAAGTCCTTTGGCATCCCCTCTCTCCATTAAAGACCCAAGTCTATTGGGGTTAATAGCGGGACGGTTTGCCGGCGGGCGCCGGGCAAAAAGCCACTATCAATTGAGGAAAATCGAAGGTTCTTCGAACTGAGGATCCTTCCATGGATCGAAGATTCTTTGAAAGGATGTTTTGCCTGATTTGCACCTCCAAAAAAGAAAACCACCTTTCTGCAGGTCGGTTTCACTATTGGCTCCCCAAGGTACTAGTGACCAAACATACACCTTGGTTCACTGCCCCCTGCGATATGCTATTCTTTTTTTATTTCTTATTCGAAAGAATAGCCAACAAAACAAGTAATATCATAAATATCTTAAAAAGTCAATACCCGAACGGGATTAGATAAAGAACATTTGAGGTGTGAAGGAATCCTTTCCTTCAGTAGCGTCCTTCTATGAAGGACGGTGGACTGCGACGCCGCAGAATGGTCGAAGACTCGACTCGGCGAGCGGCGCTACAGTTATTATCCGTAGCGTCCTTCTATGAAGGACGGCGGACTTACCCCAGCTCACCCCCGATGAGATCCGTCGCATCAGGAGATGCGACGCTACAGTACGGGGTCGCAATGACAAATGAGAGAGCCTGTTGCAAGCAAAGAGTTAGTTGCCCTTCTTGCCGCTCGGCAAGGGTATACCGGCATGGGGTCCTTCCTTAGAAGGACAAGCGTGGCAATAACAACAGCGGAATCGTACCCATGGTTGACCCTGACCGTGATTTGAGAATAGAATCACTGTAGTGGCAGTTGAAAAAGGCATCTATGCCCTCATCATAGCTGTGGAAAGTGAGACCACCATTGTCGTTGGGAAGTTGGGAGAGTTTGCCTTCCCCACGGGTTACTATATCTATGTGGGGAGCGCCCGTGGAGGTCTCTTCCAGAGGGTGAGTCGCCATCTAAGAGAGGATAAGAGGCTTCGCTGGCATGTAGACTACCTGCTAGAGGTGGCTAAAGTGGTGGAGGTGTGGTATACGCTTGACGAGAAGTCTCAGGAATGCCTATGGGCCTTGGCGGCGAAGGAGATGCCTCAGGCTCAAATCATTATTCCCGGTTTTGGCTCCTCCGACTGTCGCTGCCCGTCTCACCTGATTTACCTCCCCCGCCTGCCATCCTTCGAGCGTTTTCAAAAACGCCTTGGCGATGAGGGGCAGCGATTGAAAAGGGCTAGACCTCTCGACTTTCTATCAGGGCATGATTGTTCGGTTTGTCACCCTGAGCGATAGCGAAGGGTCTAGATTCTTCCCCTCCACTTAGCCTGCCCTGAGTGGCTTGAGATTCTTCGCTACGCTCAGAATGACAGTAAGCGAAGGGTGAAGGGTCAGAACGACAGTAAGCGAAGGGTGAAGGGTCAGAACGACAGCTAGGCATCGCTAAGCACTTTCTTTCAGGGCTCTAACAAAGAAGGAGGCGACTCTTGCACCGACTTCATCCTCGTATCCCCACCAGAAGTGGTCCACACCGGGGATAACATGACACTCCTTGGGCTCGTTGAGGGTCACGGTGAAGCGCTCCAAATCCTGCCGAGAGGTGAAGTTGTCCAGCTCGCCTGAGATAACCATCTTTGGCCCAAGGTATGCACTAAGCCCCTCGAGGTGAGCCATGGAAAGTGGCGGAGATATCGCTGCAATCGCTTTAACCCTATCATCGAGGGGTGTTTTCGAGAAAGCGGCAATTGCCCCGGCGGAGTATCCGCAGACGCCGAGCCTCTTCGCATCGACCTCCTTCATGGAAGCAACAAGGGAAAGAGCCGATGAAACATCGTCAGGCGTACCCTCTGCAGCAAGTTTGCCCTCACTTCGGCCGACACCGCGGAAATTGAACCTCAAAGCAACGATCCTCTTGTCACAAAGCGCTTGGCAGACCGCGATTACAACAAAGTTATCCATGTTGCCTCCATAGAAGGGATGGGGATGGCAGACAACCACCCCGGGGAAGGGGCCGTTTCCTTGGTCAAAGTGGCACATCCCCTCAAGTGACAGTTCACCGCTGGGGAAGGTCACGCGCTCTTGTCTCATCCGTTATCCTCCCGGTACGTAGTATGACCGTTCGCCTTGAGCCCGTCGAAGGGCCGTTCATGGTTCGACATCCTTCCGCAGAAGGACCACGAACGGCATCTGACGCGTCATTTCTCATTATTAGGTGGTGGGCTGCCTCCAGCGGGTCCTTCCTTCTTTCCCCACCAGTCTTTAAGTCGCCTCTCGATTTCCCTCTCAAAGCCTTGGTCGCTTGGTCTGTAGTAGCGCCTCCCCTTGAGGGAATCGGGCAGGTTCTGCTGCTCGACGAAGTGCTCGGGATAGTCATAGGCGTACTTGTATCCCTTTCCATATCCCAGGTCTTTCATCAGGCGGGTTACCGGGTTTCGCAGGTGAAGGGGAACTGGATCGTTCCGCGTAGTCTCCACGTCCTTCTGCACTCCGGAATAGGCACGATAAAGGGTATTGCTTTTCGGGGCGGTAGCCAGATAGACCACCGCCTGGGCCAGGGCCAGGTTCCCCTCGGGCATGCCGATGAAGTGCACCGCCTGCTGCGCCGCCATTGCCACCACCAGAGCCTGGGGGTCGGCCATGCCCACGTCCTCGGAGGCAAAGCGAACCAGGCGACGCGCCACATATAGCGGGTCTTCGCCAGCCTCAAGCATGCGCCCCAACCAGTACAGGCCGGCATCGGGGTCCGAGCCGCGGAGCGACTTGTGCAGTGCCGAAATGATGTCGTAGTGCTGCTCTCCCTCTTTATCATACAGCAAAGCGCGATGCTGAAGGGCATCCTCGATGGTTGCCAGGGGGATCGCCCGCTTCTCTTCGGCATCAGGCGCGGTGGCGAAGGTGGCCATCTCCAGGGCATTCAGCGCTATACGGGCATCGCCATTTGCTGCAACGACGAGGTGTTCCAGGGTATTATGGTCTAAACTAACATTCATCTGCCCCAGTCCCCGCTCCTCGTCGGCCAGCGCCCGCTCCACGATGGCCCTTATCTGGTCATCGGTGAGCGCGTTCAGGGTGAAGACGCGGCAGCGGGAGAGAAGGGGAGAGATTACCTCAAAGGAGGGGTTCTCGGTTGTAGCGCCGATCAGGGTTACGGTGCCGTCCTCGACACAGGGCAGGACGGCGTCCTGCTGCGCCTTGTTGAAGCGGTGTATCTCGTCGATGAACAGGATGGTGCGCTGCTGATAGAGGCCACGGCGCTCCTTGGCCTCATCGATGATGCGCCTGAGGTCGGCAACGCCAGCGCTGACGGCGCTTATCGGGCTGAAATGCGATTTGGTGATGTTGGCGACGATGTCAGCCAAGGTTGTCTTGCCGCTCCCCGGTGGACCCCAGAAGATAATGGAGATGAGCTGGTCAGCCTCGATGGTCTGGCGCAGGGCGCGCCCTGGGCCTACGATGTGCTCCTGGCCGACGAACTCGTCGAAGTGCCGTGGCCGCATCCGCGCCGCCAGGGGTGCCTCCTTCTCAAGCTGTTGCTCTCGGTGCATATTAAAGAGAGTCATGCCTTTACTGGCTCAAAGCGTTTGAGTTCATGAATGCTATCGAAATGGCTATCTAAAGTAAAAAGCTCATAGTCGTTTCCAAGTGCCAAGGCAGCAACTATCAAATCAGTTAAAGGAACTCTAATCCCTTGGCGTCTCAGGTTGCTGGACATCTCCCCGGCCAAAATCCAGGTAGCCCTGGAGACCTCAGCGTATTCCAAAGCATCCAGGGTATGTTTCAGCGTGTCGCGATCCTTTCTAACGCCCACCCCAGCGAGAAGCTCAGAGAGAACGACCCCACACATGACGGCACGCTGGGTTGTTATCAAGTCTTTTACTAACTCAACCAGTTGGTGATCCCTGCCATGGAAGTATTCCACCCAGATTGAGGTGTCAATCAGGACCGGCGCATTCGCCAAGCTCCATCTCCTCTAATTCTTCAGTTACGTCTGTAATCCCGATGTTTCCGGGTAGGGCAAGGAGTTTCTCCACCTTCTTGCGCCTCACGAATTCTTCCAAGGCAATCCTAATTGCGTCTTTCTTTTTGTGAGTATTGGAAAGCGCCATGAGAGCACTCATTAGCTCTTCAGGCACATCTATAGTTGTGCGCATTTTTACATCACCTTCTTATGCATAAAGTTTATGCCAATATTATGCATCTTTTTGTCGAGAAAATCAAGCCATCATATCCTAAGAACTTGGCATAGCTGCGGGGGCGCATTCGTGCTGCCTTCCCTTCTACCTGCTGCCGGTGATGTTCAAACAGTTCCAATGTCCTAGCCTCTAATGCTATTCATACCTCTCCACACCAAACCTCTATAGCACTACCAGCTTATCGGGTGCTCAAAATAGCTCATCCACCCTTTTGTAGGTGCGTTTGGAGCGCCTGGCCACCTTGCCCACGATCACCAGTTGGTCTTTATCGAAAACAGCGTAAATGACCCGCCAGTTGCCGACTCGGATTCGATAATGAGGGCCTCTAATCTTCTTGGCCCCTCGAGGTCTTGGATTTTCTCCTAAGCCACGGATAGCTGCTACTACACGCTCAATGTCATAACCGGAGAGTTTGTCCAAGTCACGCTGCGCTCGGGGGGTTAGTTCAAGCTGATACACGCGCCTTCCTCTGGCGCAAATACTCCTCTAGCTCTACCGCTGAGCCGGGATCGGCGCGGTATTTTGCCAGCTCATCCTCCATATCCCGAATGTCTTCTATGTCCTCGCCATAGACGATATCGATGGCCCGTCGGACCAACTCAGCGATCGACGTCCTGGCTTCAAAGGCCAACCCTTTGAGCCCTTCGTGGGTCTCCTCTGGGAGGTAGATCATAGTCTTCTTCATTTCATGCTCCTATTTGCTGTTGTTATATATCATAACATATATATGTCACTATGTCAATTATTTTTACTCGCTCAACACCATCATGACCTATCGCCTTTTCCCCAATGACGCCATCATCCTGAGCGTTGCCGAAGGTGGAGTGAAGCAATATCATAAATGCTCCCTTCCAAGGTAGTACGCGAATAGGGGGTAGGTTGGAGCCCTTCCACTGAAGGGCTCCAACCACGCAACGGGAGGGAGACTTTCTTCTCACCTACCCACATTTGAACGGGTAATTATTTATATCTTTTTACCTCGAAGCGGTAGAGGTTAACCGGCTCATCGGGGGCGATGCCGGCTTTGGCGCGGCTGATCTCCACCTGCTGCTGTGCGGTGTCCACCCCCTCGAGGTCGGGGAGGAGGAGCCCCTTTCGCCGGCCACTCTCGACGATGACGCCGTATCTCTTGGGATCAAGGTCGGCCTCGCTGTCCACCGGCTCCAGCTCGGTGAGGACGTCAACGCTGTATTCAAGCTGTGAAAGCTCTTCAAGGCTGACGGGCAAGAAGCGGGGGTCGCGGGTGGCTGAGCTTATGGCGTTGGTGATTATCTCCTCAGCGACGTTGGGCTTGGTGGGCTCAAATGTGCCGATGCAGCCCCGGAGCACGCCGCCAATCTTCAGGGAGACAAAAACCCCGGCGCGCTCCTTCATCTCTGGGGCTAGCTCCGCCGGTGGCTGAGGGACCTTTCCCTCATTAACGTAGCTCTCAATGGTATCCTTGGCCAGTTGCGCTAGTGGATGCATATCCTCACCCCCTCTCTACCCCCGCTTTATTATGATGCCAGCGTAGCCCACTACGCTGCTGTAATCGCCGATTACATCTCCGCTTGTCTGGTACTTAACTAATTCCGCCTCTCCCGCCCCCAATTCTTTGCAGGCGGTAAGAAGGCTGACCGCCGGTGCATATCCACACATGGTTATACGTAATTCCTCGACTCGCTTCAGCAGTTCGTCCTCATTCAGCTCAAGAATGGCCTCTATAGCCTGCTTGTCCTTCCTGTTGGCCGATTCCTGAGGCTCGTAGTGGGTCATGTCGCTGCTGGCCATGATCACCACCTCTTTGTTCAAATCCTTGATTGCCTTGGCTATCCCACGCCCGATTTCCTTATAGGTGGCGCCATCGGCAGATGCGAGGATAATTGGCACTATCTTGACGTCACGGTTGAAATACTGTAAGAATGGTATCTGCACCTCAATGGAGTGTTCCTGGAGATGGGCCGCTTCGTCCTCCTGCAAATGAGAGGATGCCGTCAGGATGCTCTTGCCCAACTCCGAGTCGATCTCCACCTCACCCAGCGGCGTTCTCCATGTCCCTTCGGTCATAATACTAAACCGTCGCCCCATACCGGTATGGTTAGGGCCCATGATGACAAAGGTATCTTTGAATTTGACCCTTGATATAACAGCACCCGCCACTGGTCCGGAGTAAATGTATCCGGCATGAGGCGAAACCAGGCCAATCACTTCCTCCTTTGGCGCCTGTTCATCGATAAACCCTTCGATCTGCGCCTCCAATGCAGAAGGCGAACCTGGATAGAACTGCCCCGCTACAATCGGATTCCTTATCATCGCGATTTCCTCCCCACAGTCATATTGAGGTCGGCGCCACAAGAGCGACATTTAGAACCATCAAGGCCGACGATTTCAGTATCAAAACCGACCCTGGCTATGACCAGGTTGCCACAGTTGTAGCAGACGGTGTTCTCCTTGGTATGACCGGGCACATTACCCATATAGACGAAGCGCAGCCCGACCCTCTTGCCGATGTCGCAGGCGCGCTCCAAAGTGGATACGGGGGTGGCTGGCAGGTGACGCATCTGGTGCAAAGGATTAAAGCGAGTAAGGTGCCAGGGGGTCAGGTCCCCCAGCTTATCGCGAATCCAGGTAGCGATGCCCTCGAGTTGCTCGTCGTCATCGTTCATTGTGGGGATTATGTTGGTGACTACCTCCACGTGTATGCCCCATTTCTCCTTAGCCCTCTCGGCTACCTCGAGTATTCCACGCCACCGGGCCACTCTAGCCAGCTCCTGGTAGAAGCGGTCGGAGAATCCCTTCACATCGAGACTGAAGGCATCAAGGTAGGGACCGATCATGTCGAGGGCCTCTGGCGTCATGTAGCCGTTGGTCACATAGACGGTGTACAGACCGTTCTCTTTGGCCAGCCTGGCTGAATCGAGGGTGTACTCAAACCATACGGTGGGTTCGTTATATGTCCAGGCGATGCCCTGGCATTGATTGTCCATCGCCGCTTGAATAGCCGACTCTGGCGAGAGCCTTCGTGATCCCCGCTCCAAGAATGCCGGGGTGATGCACGAAATCTGCCAGTTCTGGCAATGCTTGCAGTGAAAATTGCAACCCCAGGTGCCCAAAGAGAAGACGAAGGTTGCGGGGAAGAAGTGGAAAAGGGGCTTCTTCTCGATGGGGTCAACAGCCGTTGATGAAACCTCAGCATAATTGAGGCTGTACAGCACACCATCGTTGTTGCGGTACATCTTGCAAACACCGACCTTGCCGGGTCCGATATTACAACGCCACTGGCAGGTGTTACATCTTACCCTGGAACCGGGGAGCTTCTCATAGAGCAACGCCTCATGCATGTGCGCCCCCTCTGGTTGTATTCTAACACATCCACCGCATGGCGCAATACTATGACCCACCCACCCTGGGATGAGAGGGATTGATCACCTTACCCCCTAACCCCTCCGACATATCGGAGGCATCCACTTTGCGAGAGTCCGACGGATCGGACACTGAGAGGCGACGCTACATTCCTGTTCAATCCTTCTGCTGAAGGACCATCTCCTTCATCAGAGGGCAGAGGGAATCTTTCCCTCTGCTACTTGTGAAGGAAAGGATTCCTTCACGCCTCATCTCCTGATGCAGCGAATCTCATCGGGGGTGAGCTGGGGTAAGTCCACCGTCCTTCATAGAAGGACGCTACTGTAGCGTCGCATCTCCTGATGCGACGGATCTGAGATATCGTAGTAGGGGCACGGCCCTTCTTAGAAGGGTGCTCCTACATCGTTATCGTTCGGCATAAGCCTGGCAATGACAGGTGACGTAATAGGGCACAAGCCTGGCAATGACGAGAAGATGTCACTCATCTATATGAGCGAGTACACATAATTCTTGCTTGACTATACCTACGCTCATGGGTAGACTGATTTCAGAGAGTACAGTTAAAGGGGTTTTTATGGAAAAGGTTACCCTGAGAGATAAGGCTGCCATAGTGGGAATCGGTGAAACGGAGTATTCTAAGAACTCTGGTATGAGCCACCGGGCGCTGCTCCTTCAGGCGGCGGCCCGGGCCATCGAGGACGCTGGGCTAAGCCCCAAGGATATCGATGGCGTAGTCCCCGCTATGAATCTTATCTCCTTTGAGGACCTTGCCGTCAATCTAGGGACTGAGGACCTGAAATATGCAGTGTTCCCCAATATGGGAGGTGCCAGCTCAGTGGCAACTTTATCCAGCGCTGCCATGGCAGTGGCTTGCGGGATTGCCACCAATGTTCTCTGTGTTGCTGGCTGGAACGGCTACTCGGCGCTGCGCCTTTCCACCCTGGGCAAGGCCGCGGATGCGGCTGCAGGGTCGCCTATTCCCATGTCGTCGATGATCTCGAAGCTGAGGGACTTTGAGATGCCCTACGGGGTTTTCGTCCCGGCCCAGTGGTATGCTCCGATGGCCATGCGGCACATGCATGAGTACGGGACGACGAGCAGACAGATGGGGGCAGTGGCGGTGGCCTGCCGCAAGCATGCCCAACTCAATGACAAGGCTATCATGCGCGGCAAGCCGATGGCCATCGAGGACCATCAGAACTCAAGGATGATTGTGACCCCTTTCCGCCTTTTCGATTGCTCCTTGGAGACCGATGGTGCGGCGGCGGCGGTGGTGACCTCAGCAGATAGAGCTGCTGATATGAGACACCGCCCTGTCTATATTATGGGCGTTGCCGAGGGACATCCCGTACCCGCTGACCAGATTGCGGGTAGACGAGACATGTTTCAGATAGGGCTTTCCTTCGCCGCGCCGCGGGCCTTCGCTATGGCCGGCATCACTCCGAAGGACATCGACGTGGCTGAGATCTACGACTGCTTCACCTGGAGCGTAATCTGCCAGTTGGAAGCGATAGGCTTCTGCAAGAGGGGTGAGGGCGGTCCCTTCGTCGAGGGGGGCCGCATCGAACTCGGTGGGGAGCTCCCTATTAATACCCACGGTGGCCTCCTGTCACAGGCCCATATATTGGGAATGAACCATGTCGTTGAGGCGGTGAGGCAACTTCGCGGCGATGCCGGTGAGGCCCAGGTTAAGGATGTCGAGATATCGCTGGTAACGGGATGGGGTGACCTGGCCGATGGCTCCATCGCCATATTGAGGAGGTAAAATGGCCGACTATAATAAACCCCTCCCTCGGATCACGGCGCAGACGAGGGAGTTCTGGGAGGGATGCAAGAGGCACGAACTGCTGATCCAAAGGTGTAGCGACTGTGGCACATACCGTCACTATCCCCGTCCCATGTGCCCTAATTGTGGCTCGTGGAACGCAGAGTGGGCCAAGGTCAGTGGGAAAGGGAAGGTCTATACCTATATGGTCGCCGTTCAGCCATTTCATCCCGGCTTCGCCAGCGACGCCCCTTATGCCGTGGCCATCGTCGAGCTTGCGGAAGGTGTCAGGCTAATGAGCAATGTCGTGGACTGTGGGCCAGAGGATATACTCATCGGGATGCCGGTGGAGGTGGTGTTCGACGACGTCACTGAAGAGGTGACCTTGCCCAGATTCAGGAAAGCCACTTAGCGAACGACTTTGTGGTGAGAATGGTCTCCGTTCAAAAAAGTGTTTCTTGAGTGGTAGAGGGATTCCTAATAAATATAGCCTAATGTCTGAAAAAATATTTATCATCGGTCTAACTGGGGGAATTCTCAGTGGCAAGAGCACTGTGGCCCAGATGCTTGTCGAAAAGGGAGCGGGGCACATCGACGCCGATAAGATTGGCCATGAGGCGTATGAGCCCCACACGAAGACATGGCAAAAAGCAATTGACGCTTTTGGCACGGGGATCCTGAAGGACAACGAGGAGATCGACCGACAGAAGCTCGGCGACATCGTGTTTAATGACCCACAGTCCCTCGCCCGTCTGAACCGCATCGTGCATCCTCAGATAGGTCGCCTGGTGGTGGAAGAGCTTGAGAAGCTCAGGAGCAAAGGGGTTGATGTGGTGGTAATCGAGGCTGTTCTTCTCATCGAGGCAAGATGGACCAATATTGTTGACGAGGTATGGGTCACGGTGGCTCCAGAGGAAACCGTCCTTAAGCGCCTGCAGAACAGGAGTGGGCTTAGCGAAGAGCAGGCGAGGGCGCGCATTCGCGCTCAGCTTTCCTCCGAGGAGCGGGCGAAATACGGCGATGTGGTAATCAATACCGATTGCGACCTTAGCGAGGTCAGAGCCACTGTGGATGAGCTATGGCAGAGGCTCCAGAACAGGAAGGAGCGTTCTTGAATACCGTTGATCAGATGAAGCTCTTTATGGAGCCCGAGTCGGTAGCCCTTATTGGGGTCTCACGGCAAACCGGTCGGGGCGCCTGGAATATCCTGGAGAATCTGCTGAACAGTGGCTATTCGGGAAGAGTCTATCCGGTGAACTCCAAAGCCGATGAGATCCTGGGGAAGATGTGTTACCACAGTGTGAAGGATATACCCGAAACAACCGATCTTGCCGTAGTATCGACCCCTCGCTCAGGGGTTCCTAAAATAGTCAGGGAGTGCACTGAGAAGGGGATAAAGGCGATCACCGTAGTTGCCCAGGGTTTTGCCGACGCCGACGAGGAGGGGAGGGAGCTCCAAGAGGAGATTGTAAACATAGCTAGGGAGGGCGGGGCGAGGATACTGGGACCAAATACCCTCGGCACTGCCAACGCCTTTAATAGTTTTAGTTCATCCTTTGCCCCCATGGTAATGGAGAGGGTTCCTATCGGGATTATTGCCCAGACTGGTTTCCTTTTCGCCCCAGGCTTTCCCAGTTTCACCGTGGTGGGGAAAGCTATTGGTCTGGGAAATGCCTGTGACATCGATCTTGCCGATGGGCTTGAGTATTTTGAGAATGACCCACAGGTCAGATTGATACTCCTTCATATCGAGGGGATAAGGGATGGCAGAAGGTTTATGGAGGTGGCAAGGAGGGTAACAAAGAAAAAGCCGATAATCGCTTTGAAGGCGGGCAGAAGCGATGAGGGTGCCAGGGCAGCCCAATCGCACACCGCCTCTCTAGCGGGGAGGGATGAAGTCTATGATGCTGCCTTCAAGCAGTGCGGCGTGATACGGATCAGTGACGTCGATGAGTTTGAGGACCTGCAAAAGGCCTTTCTCAAGCTACCCCTGATGAAGGGGAAAGGGGTTGGGGTGCTTTCCCTGAGCGGTGCTTGCGGTATTATGGCTACCGATGCCCTGGAGAAGTACAACTTTCGTTTAGCCCGGCTCTCCCCGAGGACCCTGGAGAAAATTAACACCCTCGCCCCGTCTTGGCAGCGGTTGGGCAATCCCGCCGATCTTTGGCCCGCTATCATGATAGCCGGGCACCCTATGCAAGAGGTGCTCACCGCCATCCTCGAGGCCTTCCTAAACGATGGCGATGTCTACGGCATTGTCATAGTCCTGGGCGCCTTTGGCGAGGGACAGAGCATTGTTGACTTTACGCTGCTTCCTCCTCGGATAACAGCAAAATTCAGGGGAAAACCCGTCGTTTCCTGGGTTTATGGACCTGGGCTTGAGGTAGCGACGAAAGACTTAGAGGAAAGAGGGGGGATACTGGCTTATCCCACCGTGGAGCGGGCGGCAAGGGTCCTTTCCCGGCTTAACCATTATTGGGAGTATTTAATGTGAAGGAAAGGATTAGACGCATCCTCTCTCAGAGGGAGAAGCAGGCCTTTACCTTCACCGACACTCCGCTGACACCGGCGGCAGTTCTCCTCCCTCTCTATGAGAGGGAGGAGGAATATTATATCCTGTTCACCAAGAGGACGGAGAAGTTGATGTATCACAAGGGGCAGATCTGTTTTCCCGGGGGCAGATATCATGAGGAGGATGATTCCCCTGTAGATACGGCACTGCGAGAAGCATTCGAGGAGATCGGGCTCCTCCCGGAGGATGTGGAGGTCTTGGGGGAACTGGACAAGATGTGCACCGCCACCAGCAGTTTTCTCATCACGCCGTTTGTAGGTATTATCCCTCACCCTTACGAGTTTACCGTAAGCACAGATGAAATAGAAGAAATCATCGAGGTGCCCATATCAGCGCTGTTAGATGAAAGAACCTATTATGAGAAGCTTCAGGACTACCAGGGAACACCCTACATGGGAAGCTTCTTCGACTACGAGGGCAAGGTGATATGGGGGGCTACAGCGAAGATTCTGAGGCAGTTCCTCGACCTGGTTTTCAGCGAAGATAGTGATTAGCCCCTTTTGATTTTAGGGAACTGAATCTCTCTCATATTGCACACCGTCACGATGCCCTGTGTCATCAGCCATGCTACCTCACCACTAAGGCTGTCCAAAAATCTTGGGTAGGTTGGAGCGTCTGCTCAGCCGACAGGTCGAGGGCCGACAGGTCGGCCGACACTTCGGCCCACGCTCACCACGAACGGTCTGCGGCTGACTCCTTTTTGTTGCTTGTTACCGCTCGCCACCAGCCGTAAATGTACTTGCCTGATTCATCAGGCACTCTCACCCAATCCTTCAAAGAAGGATGGGCAACCACATTTTAGAACAGCCTCTCCTTGCGAAATTAAAAGGGCTGGGCATTGACGCCCAGCCCTTGCTCGGGATCCAACAGACAGCTACTTCGATTTCTTCTCGCCCTCGATGACCTCTTTAGTCTTGACCTTGATGGTCTTTGGCTTCACCTCCTCGGCCCGGGGAATGGTTACAGTGAGGATGCCGTTCCCAAAAGTCGCCTCAGCCTTATTGCTCTCGAGACTCGAAGAAAGAGCTATAGAGCGATTGAAGGCGCCATAGCGATGTTCTTGATATAGGTAATCTTCACGCCTCACCTCTTCCGTCGCCTTGGTCTCGCCCTTGATGGTCAGAGTGTCGCCGCTGATGGTGATATCCACCTCGTCGGCTTTCACTCCGGGCAATGCTGCCTTGACCACCAGTTCACTGGGCGTCTGATACACATCGATCGCGGGAAATGCCTCCTCGCCGAGCAGCCGTAGAGCGCGAGAAGGCCTGACAAAGCTGTCCTCCATCAGTCTGTCCATTGCCTGCCGAAGGCTCATCATCTCCCTGAAGGGCTCCCAACGAACTAAGTTCATCTTCTTCACCCCCTTTCTTCAGGTTTCTTACAAGCATAGTATAATAAATTAATACCATTTTGTCAATATATCTAACTACATAATATTATGTATATATAAAATTGGGTGTTAACACTATTGACAAAATAGTCAAATTATTTTACAATATATGGTGAATAGAAGGGTAGGGAAAATGGCTGCTAAGGATTACTACGGGATTCTCGGTGTCAAGAGGGGTGCCAGCGATAAGGAGATAAAGCAGGCTTATCGCAAGTTGGCTCGTAAGTATCACCCCGATGTCAACTCCGGCGATGCCTCCGCCGAAGCCAAGTTCAAGGAGATAAACGCCGCTTATGAGGTGCTCTCTGACCCAGAGAAGAGGACGAAGTATGACCAGTTTGGCGAAAACTGGCAGTATGCCGACCAGTTTGCCGAGTGGCAGCAGCCCTATGGAGACGCCGCCCGAGCCGGGGGTACTACCTTCGACGACATCTTTGGAGGAGGCGATGCTGGTGGGATTTTCGATAGCCTGTTTCGCGGCTCCGGCGCCAGGTCCACCTCGCGACGGCCAAGGCGTGGTCGTGATATGTCACATCCTATCGAGGTAACGCTGGAGGAGGCCTATCACGGCAGTAGCCGCATCATCGAAATGCAGGCTGAAACCACCTGCCATATCTGTAACGGCAAGGGCTCGCTTCAGAATGCGCCCTGTTACACCTGTGGCGGCTCGGGAAGATTGCTGCGGCCGCAGCGCCTCGAAGTCAAGATCCCGCCGGGGGTGAAGGACGGCTCAAGGATACGGATGGCAGGCAAGGGTGGGCCAAGCTCCAGCGGCGGCTCAAGCGGCGACCTCTATTTATTGGTCTCGGTGAAACCTCACCGTATCTTTCAGCGGAAAGATGGTGACCTCCATGTGGAGGTTGAGGTTCCCCTTTCCGATGCCGTGCTCGGCGGCGAGGTGGATGTGCCCACACTGAAGGGGAATATAGCCCTTAAGATCCCCCCTGAGACTCAGAATGGCAAGGTTTTTCGCCTTGCCGGGCAGGGCATGCCCAAGATGGGCAATGACAAGAAGGGCGATCTCTTCGCCAAGGTTAAGGTGGGCCTGCCCACTAAGTTAACCGAAAGGGAAAAGGAGCTTTTCCAGGAATTCAAGAAGCTCCGCGGAGGTGATAAGAAATGATGTTTGATGATACCGAACCCTGTTATGTGATCAGTGTTGCCGCCAGGATGCTGAACGTCCACGCCCAGAGCCTGCGCTACTATGAAAAGATGGGGTTAGTTGAGCCATCGCGTTCCCAGGGTAGGGTGCGCTTCTACTCCCAGAGGGACATCGAGAGGCTGCGCCAGATCAAGACGCTGATGAACGACCTCGGGGTCAACCTTGCCGGGGTGGAGGTTATAATCCGCCTCACCGAAAGAATCAGTGAGATGGAAAGACGAATAGAGGAGTTGGAATCAGAGATCGAGGCCCTCAGGGAGGCCAAGCTCTAGCGATAAGGAGCAAAAAATGAGGCAGGATAGATTTACCGAACAGGCACAAGAAGCACTGGCTCTCTCCCAGCAGTTGGTGCATGAATACAAACACAGCCAGTGGGATATAGAGCATATTCTACTCGCTCTGCTCAGGCAGGATAAGGGTCTGGCAGGCGAGATAATAAGAAAGATCGGGGTTAATTCTGATGAGGTGCGAAGCCGCGTTGAGGATTCTTTAGAGAAGACGCCCAAAGTGGCCTATGAAGGCGCTACGTTCTATGCTACGCCGCGCACGGTGCGTCTCCTGGGGAATGCCTCGGAGGAGGCGGATCGGCTGAAGGATGAGTTTATCGGCACCGAGCATATCCTCGTTGCAATGGTCAGGGAGCGGGGTGGCGAGGCTGCTAATATCCTTGGTGACTTTGGCATCGACCAGGAGAAGGTCTACCGTGCCCTTCAGGAGATTCGAGGAGGACACCGTGTTAACGATGCCAGGGCAGAGAGCAAATACGGCGCTCTGGAGAAGTACAGTCGCGATCTCACCATGCTCGCCCGCGAGGGTAAACTGGATCCAGTTATCGGGCGAGAGGACGAGATAAAAAGGGTGATGCAGGTCCTCACCAGGCGCACCAAGAATAACCCGGTTGTCATTGGTGATGCCGGGGTGGGCAAGACCGCCATCGTAGAGGGTTTGGCCCAAAAGATCGTCGCCGATGATGTGCCCGATTCTCTCAAAGGCAAGAGAGTGATCGCCCTTGATATGGGAGCCTTGGTGGCGGGCTCGAAGTTCCGAGGCGAATTTGAGGAACGCCTTAAAGCGGTGATGGATGAGATCCGTGAGGCTCAAGGCGAGGTCATCCTCTTTATCGATGAGATGCACACCGTGGTGGGCGCTGGAGCTGCCGAGGGCGCCATCGACGCCAGCAATATGCTCAAACCAGCCCTGTCACGAGGCGAACTGAAGTGCGTGGGGGCAACAACGTTGGACGAGTATCGGGAGCATATCGAAAAGGACGCCGCATTGGAGCGGCGGCTGCAACCCGTCTATGTCGGAGAGCCGAGCGTGGACGCTACCATCGAGATACTCCGCGGGCTGCGACCCAGATATGAGGCTCACCACAAGATCCAGATCACCGACTCCGCCCTTGAGGCTGCTGCCAAGCTGAGCCAGAGGTACATTTCGGAACGTTTTCTCCCTGACAAAGCGGTGGACCTTATCGACGAGGCTGCCTCAAAGCTCAGGATCGATACCGAGAGCGCCCCCGCTGAGGTAAAGGAGCTGGAAAAGCGGGTGCAGCAATTGGTCAATGAGGAGGAAGCGGCATCGCAGCGGAGGGAGTATGAGCGCGCTGCCCAATTAAAGACGGAGCGTCTTCAAATCGAGGAAGAGTACAGCCTGGCGAAAAGCAATTGGCTCCAGAAGGAAAAGATCGACGGTATGGTCGATGAGGAGAACATCGCCGAGCTGGTCTCCACATGGACGGGCGTTCCTGTATCCCGCATGATGGAGGAGGAAACAGAGAAACTTCTGCACATGGAGGAGCGCATCCATGACAGAATCATCGGCCAGGACAATGCCGTCAGGGTTGTCTCCGAGGCAATCAGGCGGGCGAGAGCCGGCCTCAAGGATCCGAGGAGACCTATAGGCAGCTTCATCTTCCTGGGCCCGACCGGCGTGGGCAAGACGGAGCTGGCTCGCGCCCTGGCTGAGTTCCTGTTTGACGATGAAGAGTCCATGGTGCGGCTCGATATGTCGGAGTACATGGAGAAGCACACCGTTTCCCGTCTCATCGGGGCGCCACCGGGCTATATCGGCTATGAGGAAGGAGGACAGCTTACTGAGACGGTGAGGCGCCGACCCTTCAAGGTGATCCTCTTTGACGAGGTGGAGAAGGCGCACCCCGATGTATTCAATATCCTGCTCCAGATCCTCGAGGATGGCAGGCTGACCGATGGCCATGGCAGAACGGTCAACTTCAAGAACACTGTGGTGATCATGACCTCGAACCTAGGCACCGAGGAGTTTCAGCGCCAATCACTGGGCTTCTCTCGGGAGACCAAGGGTGAAAAGCAGCGGCTAAAGGGCGCCGTAGATGACGCATTAAAGAAGACCTTCCGTCCCGAGTTCCTCAACCGTATGGACGAGATTATTATCTTCGAGCCCCTCACCGAGGAGCAGCTTAAGGAGATCGTCGACTTGATGATAAAGGACGTGCAGAAGAGGCTTGTTGATAGAAAGATAACAGTAGAGCTGACTGAAGAGGCAAAGGTTCAACTGGCAAAAGAGGGCTTCGACCCCGTTTTTGGGGCACGCCCATTGCGCCGCACCATACAGCGTCAGGTGGAGAACCCCCTGTCTAAGAGAATCCTCCAGGGGGATTTCAAAGAAGGGGACCGCGTCCAGGTGGATGTGGGAAGTGATGGTTTCACCTTCACCACTTGACTTCCCTAGCTGTTTCCTGTAGCTTTGCAACGGAAAAGCGATGGGAAACAAGAAAAACGATAGACCTGCTGAAGGGGGCACTATCAAGATCGAAAGCAGCGATGTGCCCACTACAACTGAAGAGAGCACCGAGCAGGTAAAGAAGCGGCGTTGGACAAAGCAGCATTCGGTAGTCCTCCTCCTCATTGTAGGCATCATTGTTGCCTTCGTAGTGGTATATTTTCTGAGTAAAGCGCTGGGTGATGCTTGGCTTTACGGTTACTTTGGCATTTTTCTAATCAGCCTTATGGCGAGCGCCACTCTCATTATCCCTATACCTGCCTTGCCAGTGGTATTCGTTATGGGTGCGATATTGAATCCATTGCTTGTGGGACTGATGGTGGGATTAGCCGAGCCCATAGGCGAATTGACTGGTTATATGGCGGGCTATAGCGGTAAGGTAGCGCTGCAAAAAAACAGAAGGTTTTATGGCAGGCTGGAGTATTGGATGCACCGACGAGGCCCCTTGGTTCTCTTTGGTTTCTCCGCATTACCGAACCCTTTCACCGACATTGCAGGTGTAGCCGCCGGTGCAATTCGCTACCCAATTTGGAAATTCCTCCTGTGGATGCTGGTGGGCAAGATGTTCAAGGGACTGCTCGTGGCCTTCGCTGGATACTGGACATTGCGCCTGGTGGTGCAGTCCCTCATCGGATAGGGCAATAGCGTTGTAGGGTAGTCAGCCACCTGCTTGTCGTTCGCCAACCTAACCTTTTCCCCCAATCGCTGTATGCCGCGTTTAATAATATTCTAGCCAATTAGCATAAAAGCTGTCAACGCAAAGTGAAAGTGTCCTGTTTTTGCAAGACCCTACACACTTGCCACTTCTGCTGCTAAGGTTTTCTTCAGGAAATCATCAAAGTCTAATCTCACCGGCGTTCTCTTTCTATCATCTCTGGTGATCTCTCTGATGGAGAGTTCCTGGTCCTTATATCGCACGTGGATGGAGCCATCCAACCACTCCTGTACCCCTACCTTTGCTCTGGTATAATCTATCCTGGTAGGGCCAGGCAGGATTTGAAATACTCTACCCTTGTAGCTTATGGTGTTATCGGCACGCACTACCCTCGCGTATTTGAGACAGAAGATGCTATCTAAGTCTTTACCATCAGGCAGAGGTATGTAGGCTTTCCCAGCCATCTGTGGAGCTGTGGTGAACCTCTGGTTGTCCCTTCCAGGGAAGGGTGAAGGAACTCCTCATGAGGGAATCCATTGGCACCCTCAAGATCGGATATCCCCCTCAAGTTCATCTCGCTTATCAGCTCAAAGAGTCTAGTCGACCTATCCTGGAATGTCCCAAATAATCTCTCAATACGCCCCTTGGACTGAGGGCTACCGGCAGGTATAAGGTTGGAGCCCAGCTCTTTTATTGCCCTCTCTATCTGAGTCTCCTCGTGCTTCTCCTTTATTTTCACATGGGTTCCACCATGCCTGGTGGTGAAGAAATGGCTTGCCCCATCCACATAAAAGCCCAGGGGAATGCCCTTCCTTTCCACTATTTCCTTCATGACCAGCATATTATTGAGGGTATTATCCGACTCCACAAATAGAGCCCAAGGGACTTCACTGGTAGCATCATCTATGGCAGCTATGAGCTCTAAATGACCCATAAGCCAGTCATGCTCTGAGGTGTCCATCTGCAATCCTTCCACGGAAGGATGCCCTCTCTCATCATCCTCTCCCTTCTCTGTCTGTGTTTAGGCCTCCTCATCCTCGTTATGAGCCCATAATCCCTCAGTTCTTTCCTCACCGTTTCCTGGGATACTTCCATACCCTCCTCCCTCACTAACTTCTCGGTCCTTCAGCTGAAGGATGGCTGACGTTGAAGCCAGCGTATTTATCCTGGTAAAGGACCCTTACCCTTTCCCTAAAGGTTGGCGACTTCGCTGTGGAGGGAGCTCGCCCGCGGTTCCCGTGGATTATACCCACAGGTCCCCTATCCCTGACTTTCTTCTTCAGCCTCGTGACCTGTCTCTTCAAAGAATCTTCGATCTGATAGGATTAACATTATCGCCGCCTCCTTCACTGTCAGCCCTCCCCTTATAGTCTCCCTGACTACACAGCACCTGTTTACTTCCTTTTCTGTCATTACCCATTTCCTTCCTGTCATCCTTCTGCGGAAGGATGGGTGACAGAATCATTTTGCAATTTACCCTGACATTATCACTTTGCAATAACACACTGCCGATGCTTATCAGATTGAGTTTATGCCCAAAGAATACGCCACCGCTGTGGTCGAGTTTCTTAATAGTGGTCGGGTTATCTCTTGGGGAATTGTTCCCACTGAGTCGGCAATGCTTTCCAAGGAGACACCACAAACACTGGCTAGGCGACTCATGGAATACTGGGAAGTGGTATCGCAGAATACCGATGTATCGCTGAAGCAGATTGCCGAACAGGCGCTGATGGCGCCAGCGAGGTGTTGTGTATTAAGGATATGGAGGCAAAAGGGCAGGCCAGCCAGCCAGCGGGCATAGAAGAGAAGAATGTGGGCAAAGCCTTCGCCTTCCTGGGAGAGGTCTCTCGAAAGATGAAGGATAGATATGATGTATAGCTGCCAAACCCATTACGAAGCTGCGATTTGTTAGGTTATCTAATTCCCCTCTTAGCTTTACCTCAGTGCCACGGGCTGGTCATGGTAAGCATAGCGCCAAGAGCCGTCTCAGGATAAACAATTCGCTAATTTGTTCAACATTGCATGT
Source organism: Dehalococcoidia bacterium (assembly GCA_030610655.1). GTDB lineage: Bacteria > Chloroflexota > Dehalococcoidia > E44-bin15 > E44-bin15 > DAOUVR01. The sequence goes on along the minus strand of JAUWRG010000014.1, from coordinate 10,283 downwards.
ATCTGCCTTTAAGTGCTATGATAGCTGTAAGGTAAGTGGGCAGACTGCTTTTCGCATCGGTCGAAAGACATAGAGTTGGCGAGGGGGTAGAATAGCATGGCTAAGGAGATCATATTTCTGGTTGAGGAATCAGCCGAAGGGGGATATGAGGCAAGGGCTCTGGGGCACTCCATTTACACCGAAGGAGAAAACATGGAGGAGCTAAGGGGCGCAATTAAAGATGCGGTGAGGTGCCATTTTGGGGAGAAAGAAATGCCCCAGATACTCCGCCTCCATATGGTAAGGGACGAGGTAATGGCGGTGTGAAAATCCCCCGGGACATGGGAGGGGAGGAACTAGCCGGGCTTCTGAAGAAATACGGCTATCAGATTACCAGGCAGACCGGAAGCCATATCAGGCTGACCACCACCCTGGGAGGTGAGCACCGCATCACCATCCCGAAGCATAAGCCTTTGAACGTAGGAACCCTTGGCAGCATTTTGAGCGATATTTCCAGTCATCTGAAGATGGAGAAGGAAACGCTGATTAAGGAACTATTTGGTGGAGGGAAGTGAGTCTCCTTTCTGGAGATGGGACGCGCCGGATGCCCTCATCAACCGCCTCTTTAGCATCGGCTGGGATTACATCCCGCCCGAGGATGCATTAAAGCTGCGAGATGGCAGGTTATCTAATCCCCTCCTAACCTTACATTAGTGCCACGGGCTAGTCAGGGCAAGCAAAACGCCGAGAGCCACCTCAGGATAAACAATTCGCCATCTGGCAGTCGATATAAGATAGTGACGACCTGCTGGCGAGCGCAATTGCTCCGGTTGCTGGGAGGATTTGGTAGCCCCGACCGATGGCCAGACAGGGCTTGTGCAGAGAGCAAGTGTTGACATTTGAGAAGGAACGTTGCCTCAGGCGGTTGGGCGAACTAGCCACAAGACGCTTAGAGATGCGTTACAAAGCTTACATCGGATATCACCTGTGGCTTCTTGGGAGAGCCACAATCCGTCACGGTGTTTGATTCTCGTGTAGTTGGTTCATCAGAGAATCTGCTGACAAAAATAATAAGGTTACCAGAATTTGGGGCAAATGGGGCAACCTTGGGAGCCAAAATGGTCGACCGCAATGTAAGCCGCAATAGTCCCTTACGAAGCTGGGAATGATTGCTGATTTGGTTTATAATCCCAAGAGCATTCTTGTAGCAATGAGGAATAAGCGTTGGATATAGAAAAGCTGAAAGCGACGGTGAGTGGTGAGGTGGATGCCCACCAGTCGGAGCTTATTGAGTTGAGCCTGAGGATTCACCAAAACCCCGAGGTAGCTTTCAAAGAAGTAAAGGCTTCAAAGTGGCTGACCGAGTATCTGGAGAGTAAGGGCTTTAATGTTGAAAGAGGGATTTGCCAGTTGGCGACCGCTTTTAAGGCGAGCTACGGCACAGGCAGACCGACCGTTGCTCTTCTTGCTGAATATGATGCCCTGCCGAAGATAGGACATGCCTGCGGTCATAACATAATCGGTACTGCCGCGGTTGGGGCGGCGGTTGCCGCCCGAAAAGCCATCGATGCGGTGGGCGGTAGCGTTGTGGTTATCGGCACTCCCGCTGAGGAGTCCTATGGTGGCAAGGTGCTCATGGCGGAAAGGGGTGCCTTTCAAGATATAGATGCTGCCATGCTGGCGCATCCTCACGGTCAGGATATGGCAAGCATGCGAGCCCTAGCTTGTATCCGCCTTGAAGTGCAGTTCTTCGGCAAAGCGGCTCATGCGGCTGGTTCTCCTGAAAGGGGGGTCAATGCTCTGGAGGCAATGATCCAGGCCTTCAACGGGATCAATTCTCTAAGGCAGCATATCAACGAGCGGGCTCGCATCCATGGCATCATCACTCATGGTGGTGAAGCAGCTAATATTGTCCCAGATTACACTGCAGCGACCTTTTTGGTGCGTGCGGAGTTGGAGTCCTACCTTGATGAATTAAAAGAGAAGGTGCTAAACTGTTTCAAGGCGGCCTCTCTGGCTACCGGCGCCCGCTTGGAATACGAGTGGTCGTCATACTACGCCCCTCTGAAGTGTAACTTGGCTTTAGCAGATCTATTTGCCAAGAACATGGAGACTCTTGGGCGTAGTGTTTTGCCGCCTATGAGAAGGGGCCTTGGCAGTAGCGATATGGGCAATGTTAGCGTTTTGCTCCCCTCTATTCACCCAATGGTAGCTATTGCCCCCGTTGATGTTATGGCTCACTCCCCTGAATTTGCCGAAGCTGCTGCCTCAGAAGCGGGAAATCGAGGGCTTCTCGACGGGGCAAAAGCCATGGCGATGACTGTGGTTGACCTTATTGCTCAGCCAGAGACGATGAAAAGGGTGCAAGAGGAGTTTGTTGCCGATAAATAGAGGAGAGTTCAACGATGGATTTGTATCTCGGAATAGACGTCGGCTCGGTGACCACCAAGTTTGCCGTGCTCAGCGAGGACGACCAGCTTGTTAGCTCCCTCTACCTTCGCACTCAGGGGAAACCCATCGTTATGGTACAGCAGGGTCTAAAGGAGATCGTCCAGAGTCTGCCGTCCGATGCCCAGATTAAGGGTGTTGGCACCACAGGGAGTGCTCGTCACCTTGCTGGGGTGATTGTGAGTGCTGATGTGGTCAAGAACGAGATAACCTCTCATGCGGTGGCAGCGCTTCACTTCATCCCCGATGTCCAGACTGTTATCGAGATAGGGGGGCAGGATAGCAAGATTATCATTATCAGGGATGGCATCGTGACCGATTTTGGGATGAACACGGTTTGCGCTGCGGGAACAGGAAGCTTCCTCGACCAGCAGGCATCGCGTTTAAATATACGAATCGATGATTTTGGTGGCAAAGCACTTGAGAGTACAAAACCGGTACGCATCGCTGGACGGTGCACCGTTTTTGCTGAGTCGGACATGATACATAAGCAGCAGATGGGGCACCGAATCGAGGACATCGCCTATGGTCTTTGCCAGGCTATGGTGCGTAATTATCTGAACAATGTCGGTTTGGGAAAGGAGATCCTACCCCCCATCGTGTTTCAGGGGGGCGTCGCTTTCAACCGGGGCATCGTCAGGGCATTTGAGGATACTCTCAATACCGATGTCATTGTTCCCTCTCATCACGAGGTGATGGGTGCTATCGGGGTGGCTCTTCTTGCTCATGAAGAGATGGCCGTCCGTGGCAATGGCACAAGGTTCGAAGGGTTCGAGATGGCTGAAGCCAGTTTTCGCACTTCCTCATTTGAATGCAAGGCTTGCCCTAGCAGGTGTGAGATCGCCCAAGTCTTCCGGGACGGCAAAGTACTAGCCCGATGGGGAGGGCGATGCGATATGTGGGAAAAGGTGAGCAATTAAGATGAGAATAGCTTTGGATGCTATGGGAGGTGACCATGCTCCCCGAGAGGTGGTAAAGGGAGCGGTAGCGGCTGCCCGTGAGCTGGGGATAGATGTGGTGCTTGTGGGCAGAAACGGCACCCTTGAGTCGGAGCTAAGAAATCTTCACGGGGATTTACCCATTATCGATGCCAGTGAGGTAGTGGGGTTTGACGAGTCTCCGGTGAAGGCGGTGCGAGCCAAGCGGGATTCATCCGTTGTGGTGGGCATGAACCTTTTAAAAAGGGGCGATGTCTCTGCCTTTGTCTCCGCAGGGAATAGCGGGGCAGTGGTGACTGCAGCGCTCCTTACCCTAGGTAGGGTTGAAGGGATCGAACGCCCTGCCTTGGGCTTTCTCTTCCCCCCGCCTTGGCCCTCTGTTCTCTTCCTCGATGTGGGGGCCAATGTTGACTGCAAACCGAGCCACCTCGTCCAATTTGCTCAAATGGGCAGCGTTTATATGGAAAGGCTTTTACAGGTCGAGCGCCCGCGAATAGGGCTCCTCTCAAATGGGGAGGAGGATAGTAAGGGTAATCGGTTGGTTCGAGAGGGGCACAGTTTGCTCAAGGAGTCCAATCTAAACTTTATAGGCAATGTGGAAGGAAAAGACGTCGTCAAGGGAACAGTGGACGTGGTGGTCACCGATGGTTTTACCGGCAATGTGGTACTCAAAGCCAATGAGGGATTTAGCGAGTCTATGCTTCTATCGCTGAGGCAAAAGCTAGCCAGCAGGCTTTACTTCAAAGTTGCCGCTTTCTTCTTGGAGCCCGCATTGCGCAGTTTCACCAAGAAGCTGGAGTATTCTGAGTACGGCGGAGCACCCCTTCTGGGGGTAAACGGGAATGTGGTCGTGGCTCATGGAAGAAGTGACGCTACTGCAATTAAAAATGCTATTTTCATTGCCAAGCAGGCTGAGGAACAGGGGATGGTGGAGGCAATGCAGAAGGGCATGACGTAAAGGAGGAGAGTCTATGACAGAAGTGTTGACTGTTAATGACGCAAACTTTGAGGAGATGGTGTTGAAGGCGAGTACACCAGTGCTGGTGGATTTTTGGGCTCCATGGTGCGCTCCCTGCAAAGCGGTGGCCCCGATATTAGACGAGCTGGCCCAAGAGTATGAGGGGAAACTGGGCATCGCAAGGCTAAATGTGGATGAGGAACCGGTGAACGCCAGCAAGTATGGCATATCCGCAATTCCCACCATGCTGCTGTTTCAGCAAGGACAACCCGTGGGCCAGATCGTTGGCTTCAAACCTAAAGCCCAGCTCAAGAAGGCTTTAGACGAAATGCTCACCTAGACCCGATCAGTGAGGCGGCAACAGATAGCGACACCAGGTTGCCAAATTGCCTCACGTGCACAGGAATTACCCAAGTCGTCACGATACAGAAGGGAGTGGTTGCACTTTGGACACGGTTTATGACGTGATCATCATTGGTGGGGGGCCTGCAGGCTTGAGCGCTGGCCTATATGTGTCGCGGGCCAGGTTGAGCGCCCTGCTTATTGAGAAGGGCATATTTGGCGGTCAGATTGCTAATGCGGAGCACGTTGAAAACTATCCCGGTTTTCCCGATGGCATCTCGGGCTATGAGCTTGGCCAGCTTATGTACCAGCAGGCGGGAAAATATGGCCTCGAAACCGTTGTTGCCGAGGTGACCGGCCTTGAGCTTGATGAGCGAGGGAAGGTGGTAGAAACCAGCGAAGGCGAATTTGTGGCAAGAGCAGTGATCATCGCTGGAGGTGCCGAGCCCAATAGACTTGGTGTACCAGGAGAGGAAGAGTTTCTGGGCAAAGGGGTGTCCTATTGTGCCACCTGCGATGGCGCATTTTTTAGGGAGCAAGTGGTGGCCGTGGTCGGGGGTGGGGACTCAGCGGTGGAAGAGGCGATTCTACTCACCAAGTTTGCTTCAAAGGTCGTCTTAATTCACCGCCGTAACCAGCTTCGCGCCTCAAGACTTCATCAGGAGCGGGCCTTTGCCAACCCGAAAATTGAGTTCATCTGGAATACAGTGGTAGAGGAGATTACGGGACCTGATAAGGTTCGGGGGCTAACTGTACGCAATGTAAAAACGGGTTTAATTTCGACTGTGGAGGTGTCGGGGGTCTTTCTCTATGTCGGGCTACATCCAGAAACTGATTACCTAAGGGGGCTTCTTACTCTGGATGAGGAGGGACGCATCCCTACTACTCAGGGAATGGAGACCGAGATACCGGGCATTTTTGCTGCAGGTGACATACGCAAAAACTCACCGCGTCAGGTAATAACCGCCGCGGGAGAGGGAGCCACTGCTGCTCTTTCTGCTGAGAAGTATCTTATGGAACAACAATAGCTTCATCTTACTATTACTACTCGTCTTACTCGTCCTCTATACCTAACTCATTGATATAGTCAAGTGCATCCTTCACTGTTAATAGCTTCTCTGCATCCTCGTCCGATATTCGTATTTCCTTGTTGTCATGGCTGAACTCCTCCTCGATGGCCATGGTCAACTCTACCAAATCAAGGGAATCGGCGTTCAGGTCATCGATGAAGGAAGCCTCAAGCACCACCTGTTCATCCTCGACGCCCAACTGGTCGACTACAATTTTTTTAAGCCTCTCGAAAACTGTGGACACCTTTTCACCCCCTTTCTTTGCTTACTTGGGTGCTAACAGTTCCTAAAACTCCGTTGACAAACTTCGAGGAATTCTCACTGCCAAAGGTCTTGGCAATATCCACTGCCTCATTGATGGCAACTTTAATGGGCACCTTATTATCCAACAAAATCTCGAAGATAGCAATCCTTAGAATGTTTCTGTCAATAGCTGTTAATTGCGCTACCGGCCAGGCAGGGGCACAATTCTGAATCATGTTATCAATTCGCTCCTTGTTTGTCAAAACACCGCTCACCAATTCGCGGGCGAAAAGCGCCCCCTCCTCTGGGAGGGGAGTTTCATTCACAAGTCGCTCCAATGTCTCCTCCGCGTCGTGAGCAACAGAATTGACCTCAAATAGCGTTTGAAGAGCTATGGTCCTCGCCTTTCTCCGTATACCAGCCATCCTTCGCCTTTTTGCCCTAATCCTGGACTATTATACTTTCCCCGAAGTAGATTATGAAGGCTATCCCTCTAGTTATCCCTAAGCAGATGGATATTACCGACCCTCACATTGTTCAGACCTGCCTCTTTTGCCGCCTCAAGGCACTCTAAGGCGAGCTGCCTCGAGGTGGCAGGCAGGTCGCCCATGAAGAATTGGGGATGGAAGGCAAGAAGGCTGTACGGGATCTCTGGGTTAAGGGAGGCGACAAAGGACGCAATCTTAGCCACTTCCTCTTTATCGATGTACCCCGGGATAAGGAGGGTGCTGGCGATGAGGAAGGGGGGTGATGGCCTCTCTCTGGCGTAGGGGGCTAAAAGCTTGAAGTTCTCAAGGGTTCTTTTATTGGTCACGCCGCACAGGGCGATATGAAGCCCCTCGCTCCACGCCTTGAGGTCGAATTTGATGCAGCCACCCGACTGAAGTGACAGCTCGGCAGCCTGTCTGAGTAGCGAAGGGTGCATAGAGCCGTTGGTCTCCCAGCAAATACGCAAGATCCTTCCTTGATTTCTCTCCAGGGCTAATCTTGATGCGCGCAGGGAATGAGGAAGCTGAGGGCTGGGGTCACCACCAAAGTAGCAAATGCAAGCGGTCTTTTCATCCACTTGGTCAGCGAGTAAAGAGGCGCTAATCCTGGCTTCTTGGTTCACTGAGCGTCGATAGTGCCAGTTCTGGCAGAATAGGCAATCGAAAGAGCAGGCCTGATAGAAGACAGCCAAGTTCTTATAGCCATATTCCGGCCCATTGCAGTAGGCGAAATCAGGGTAACCGCTCCCAGTTCCCCCGGGGCAAACCCAGTCGGCGACGCAATTGGTGGGCAAGGGGTCGTAATACCAGCTAACATTCCCCTTCTCTGCGTTGGCCCCAATAAGCCTTCCCTCGGAATTCCGGCGCAGGCCGCAGTAGCCTATCCGGCTTGGGCCAATGAGGCAGTCATTAACGCAAAGATTGCACTGTTTACCTTCTTCATCCTTTGGGGGGGTAGCCGGCAAATTGAAGGGTTTCCTCGCCTCCTCATGCACTTTTTCAACATAGGGCAGAGCCTTGTCGAAATTAGAGCGCAGACAGTCAAGACAAAGCCCCAAGGCTGAGGAGATCAGAAATGAATCTTTGCCACAGCATTTGCATGTGACCATGGTCTTTGGGGGCGGCTTTTGGTGTGATAGCCTCATGGCAGACTTATGCTTCTTGCGCTTCTTGCACTTCCTGCGCTACGTGCTCTCCGCTGGCGGCGAGCGCTTGGTTGAGCTTCCTCATGAGGCGAGACTTGCGGCGAGCAGCATTGTTGGGATGGATTACCCCTTTCCGAGCCGCCTTGTCCAGAGCTTGCGTCGCCTTCTTTACCGCCTCCTGAGCGGCATCGAGATCGTTACTCTGTATCAGTTTCCTTGCCTTGGTGATATACGTCTTTACTGAGCTGCGGATAGGTTTATTGCGCTCTGCTTTTCTTTGTGCGGTGCGGGCTGCTTTTTGGGCCGATTGTTTACTTGGCAAGCTTTACCTCCTGCGTATGGCGTGTGACGTTGATCACCCCCTTGACCCCCTCTAACTTGGACAGAAGCCGACTTAGCTGCTCAATGCCCTTGGTCTCCAGGGTGAGAAATATCGAAGTCGTCTGGTCAATATGGTTTGCCATGTTAACTGTAGCGATGTTCACCTTCTCTTCAGCAATGGCGGCGGAAATATCCCGAAGCAGTCCCACCCGATCAAAGGCTTCAACTCGAAGAGGCACCGACCATAATTGGTCTGTCGGCCCCCACTCCACTTTGATTAGCCGTTCCTTCTCCTCTATGTTAGCTATGTTTGAACAGTCCTTGCGGTGAATACTCACCCCCTTGGTGCGCGTAACGTAGCCAATAATCTCATCGCCTGGCACGGGATTGCAGCAGGGGGCAAGGTGGGTCAAGAGATCTCCTACCCCCATCACCTGAATTGCTGAGGCGACTTTCGGCTCTCTTGGGGCGATCTCGGGAAAGGCCAGTGGTTTCTCTTCTTGAACCGCGAGCTTTGTGGCAATCTGATGGGTACTGATATCGCCGGAGCCAATGGCAGCGAGGAATTCGTCCACGCTTTCACGCTTAAAGAGATCGGCGAGTTCCTTCTCGGATAGAGATATTCCCAGGCGCCTCAGTTCCTTTTCCAGGAGTTCCTTGCCCCGCAGGATGTTCTCCTCGCGCACCTGCTTCCTGAACCATTGGCGGGCTTTCTCCTTGGCATGGGAGGTTTTCAGGTAGCCCATGGCGGGGTTGAGCCAATCACGGCTTGGACCCTTGTCTGCCTTGGTGGTGATGATCTCCACGGTATCGCCGTTTTGAAGCTGGTAGTTCAGGGAGACCATCTTACCGTTCACCTTTGAGCCGATGCAGCGGTGACCCAGGTCGGTGTGGATTCGATAGGCGAAATCGAGGGGAGTGGAGCCTGCAGGCAACTCCTTTATATCTCCCTTTGGGGTAAATACCAGGACGATGTCGCTAAAGACATCAGCGCTTATCGACTCCATGAATTCGGCGCCGCCGACATCCTTGTACCAATCGAGAAGCTGGCGTAATATGGCGACCTTCTCCTCGAATCCTGTACCTCCTTTGGCCCCCTCTTTATAGCGCCAGTGGGCGGCGATGCCATATTCAGCAACACGATGCATCTCATAGGTGCGAATCTGAACCTCGAGGGGTATTTTGCCCATATACATCACTGTGGTATGAAGCGCCTTATAGACTCTTTCCCTGGGATTAGCAATATAGTCTTTAAACTCTCCCGGGATAGGACGCCACAGGGTGTGGATCACTCCCAGAGCGTCATAGCAATCTGTCACCTCGTTCACCAGGATACGAAAGCCAAGGAGGTCGTAGATTTCACTGAGTTCCTTGCCCTGGGTGGCATATTTCTCCATCTTCTTCTTTATGCTGTAGATATGTTTTTGCCTCCCGGTAACATCCGCCTCGATTCCGGCCATCGCTAACTCTTCCTTGATGATTTTAGTAACCTGAGCAATATATCTCTCTCGCTCCTCGCTTCCAGCGGCGATGAAGCGGATGATCTCCCGGTATTTCTTCGGCTCCAGATAGTGGAAGGCCAGGTCATCAAGCTGCCACTGTATCTGACAGATACCCAGACGATGGGCTACCGGGGCGTATATCTGCATTGTTTCTTCAGCTATCGCATGCCGTTTTGGTGGGGGCACCATCTTTAGATTGCGCATGTGGTCAAGCCGGTCGGCAAGCTTGATAAAGACCACGCGAATGTCCTCAGACAGCGCCATGAGCATCTTGCGCATGCTCTCCGCCTGGGTTTCAATGTCAAGGGTGCCCTTTTTTTGCTTGACCTCTTCAGGCCTTGGGATCCTATCCAGTTTCACCAACCCTTGAACGAGCTTTCCCACCTCGGTGCCAAACTGCTTCTCGATCCCATCCAAAGTTACGCCAAAGTGCTCAGGCACCTCGTGGAGCAGTGCAGCGGCTATGCAGTGCTCATCGAGCTGAGACTCAGCGACAATGATCGCTGTCTGGAGAGAGTGCTCCAAGTATGGTTTGCCAGACTCTGTGGCTTGATATGCCTGAGCGGCAAATTCGTAGGCATCCTCGATGAGAGCAAGCGTATCGCTGGGGAGATACACCTGCGTTTTATCTATTAGGGCTCTGATGTTAGTCTCCTTCGGCATAACTCTTTAGTATAGCGCACCGACGCAGGTTCTGCAATCGGCAGTTGTGCGGTGTCCAAGACATACTATACAGTTTTTAAACTACGGGTATACTGAGTACATCAGGAAGACGCTGGAACTTCTTGAAATCGATGTTAATAATCTGGAGATAGAGAAGCATGAAACATGGACTCCGTACCCCTCTTC
>JAUWRG010000039.1 GCA_030610655.1 Dehalococcoidia bacterium | reverse complement strand
ATTATGAATCGAATCAGCTTCTTGATGTTGCTGCCGGTGATGAGGATTCTCATAATGTGCGTGCTCTTCCTCCGGTTCATCACGAACCTCTTCAGGAGCTTTCTCCTCCTCCGCTTCATCACGCACCTCTATAGATTCCCTCTCACCCCACGCCATAACTCCACCTGGTGGCAGCTCTTCAATTGGTGGCATTTTAGTCTCAGGAAGGATATCGCCCTTATAAATCCAAACCTTGACCCCAGTTCGACCCAAGGTGGTGTGCGCTTCAGCCAGGGCGTAGTCGATGTCTGCACGCAACGTGTGCAGGGGCACCCTCCCCTGATGAAGCGTCTCCTTCCGAGAATACTCAGAACCGGTAAGCCTCCCCGAGCAGGTAACCTTTATCCCCTGAGCGCCACTTTCCATGGTCCGAGAGATCGCCTGCTTCATCGCACGCCGATGCGAAATGCGCCGTTCCATCTGATGGGCAATGTTACTTGCCACCAGATAAGCATCAAGCTCAGGCTGCCTTATCTCCTGAATATTGAGCCTGATTCGCTTCCCGGTGATCCCCTCCAAGAAAAGCCTCATTTCATCAACTCGCTGCCCCCCTCTGCCGATAACGATTCCTGGCCTCGCCGTATAAACGGTTACCGTCACCTGATTGACCGCCCGCTCGATCTCAACACGAGATATACCAGCCTCAGCGTACTTCGATTCGATGGCTCCTCTGATCTTGAGGTCCTCCTGCAAAAGCTCAGTATAATTTTTATCGGCATACCACTTTGCCTGCCAATCCTTGGTCACTCCGAGTCTAAACCCTATGGGGTGAACCTTCTGCCCCATTCACACCCCCTCTCTAACCACAACGGTTATATGGCTGGAGCGCTTGAGAAGCGGTTTCACTCGCCCTCTAGGCCCCGCCCGGAACCTTTTCAATGTCCGCCCTTCGTCAACAAAGATGCCTACAATTCTCAAATCCGCTGGCGTCATCTCATAATTGTTCTCCGCATTGGAGGCGGCAGATTTTACCGCCTTCGCCACAGTTCGAGCCGATGGAGAGGGCAAGAACATCAAAATGGTCAAAGCCTCATCCACCTTCTTGCCCCGTACCACATCAACAATGGGACGTAGTTTGCGGGGCGATATTCTAATATATTTTGCAGTAGCCCTTACCTCCATAATGCCCAATTCTACTTTCTCTTCTTAATAATCCTGGTGACCTTCTCCGACTTAGCGGAATGCCCCCTGAAGGTTCTGGTAAAGGCGAACTCGCCCAGCTTGTGACCCACCATATTCTCGGTGAGGAATATCGGCACATGCCTCCTTCCATCGTGCACCCCGATGGTATGACCGATCATCTCGGGAACAATGGTTGAGGAGCGTGACCAGGTCTTAATTACCGCCTTCTCACCAGATTGGTTAAGCGCCTCCACCTTCTTCAAGAGATTGTTGTCGATAAATGGACCCTTCTTTGATGACCTGGACATCGCTTACTTTCTCCTCTTCACGATCATACTATCGGTGACCTTGTTGCGGCGGGTACGATAGCCCAGGGCTGGCTTTCCCCAGGGGGTTTTGGGGCCAGGCAAGCCTATAGGGGAGCGGCCCTCACCACCACCATGAGGGTGGTCCCTAGGCGTCATCGCTGAGCCACGCACGGTGGGGCGCCACCCCAGATGTCTTTTTCGCCCCGCTTTACCAAGCTTGATATGCCGATGATCAACATTTCCAACCTGCCCAATGGTAGCAGAGCACTCGATATGAATCCGCCTTATCTCCCCAGAAGGCATCCTCACCAGGGCATAGCTACCCTCCTTGGCCATCAACTGAGCGGAAGCGCCAGCGCTTCTCACCAACTGCCCCCCTTTGCCACGATGAAGCTCAATATTATGGATCGCTGTGCCCGTAGGCATCGCCTTGAGCGGCAAGGCATTCCCTGCCTTTATCTCAACATCGCTTCCCGTCATGATGGTATCCCCAACCTTAAGGCCAATTGGAGCCAGAATATAGCGTTTCTCCCCATCCGTGTAGTGTACGAGGGCTATCCTCGCCGAACGATTTGGGTCGTACTCGATAGCAGCCACCTCACCGGGGATGCCCAGTTTGTTCCGCTTGAAGTCGATGATGCGATACATCCTCTTGGCACCGCCACCTCGATGGCGCACCGTGATGCGCCCCTGATTGCTTCTTCCCGCCTTCTTCTTAAGGGGCTTAAGAAGGGATTTCTCAGGCTCCTTCTTGGTGATCTCCTCGAAGGTAGAGCCGGTCATCCCCCGACGCCCTGGCGATGTTGGTTTATATACCTTTAGCGGCATTTTTCGACCTTTTCTTAACCCTTCTCTTGACTTGGCTGCCCATACAGGATAGAAGATCCCCTTCTTTACGAGACTCCCTCTCCTTATATTCCTCCAAAGAACTCAATCTTATGCCCTGGCTTGACAGTGACTACCGCCTTCTTCCACGGGGATGTCTTCCCCCTCCTTCTACCTGGACCCCGCCACTTGGCAGGCATGGTCAACACATTCACCTTGTCCACCTCGACCTTAAACGCCTGCTCCACAGCCTGCTTAATTTGCTGCTTATTGGCATCTAGCGACACCTCAAAGACATACTTACCCCGCTCCTGAAGAGCTGTGCTCTTCTCGGTGACTACGGGACGGCGAAGTACCTCCAGGATCTCCATTTTTCGTCCTTCACGCCACTACCGGCGTTTCTCCCCTCTGCTTGGGCGCCCACAGCTCCTCCACCACCTTCACCGCAGCTACTGTAATCATCAATCTCCTATGGGAAAGGAGGTCGACGACATTCAGCATGCTGGCAGGCAAGGTTTTGGTTCGCCCAAGGTTGCGCGCCGATTTATATACATTGGGATCAGGCTCCGCGGTAACAATGAGAGCGGAGGAATCGACCCCTAAGTTCGCCAGAATGCGAGCCATCTCCTTGGTCTTGGGCTCTTCCAGAGCAAACTCATCTATCACGATCATCTCTTCACCAGCAACCTTCGCCGAGAGGACACATCTCAGGGCAAGGCGGCGCATCTTTTTCGGCATAGCCTGGCGAAAGCTCCTGGGGTGAGGCCCGAAAGCCACACCACCCCCTCTCAAAAGAGGCGCTCTCCTGCTTCCGCGCCTGGCAAAGCCAGTGCCCTTCTGGCGGAAAAGCTTCCTGCCTCCACCGGAAACCTGGCTCCTGGTCTTGCTGCCCACCGTCCCCTGACGGGCATTGGCTAGCTGCCTCACCATAGCCTGATGCACTACCGCCTGGTTTACAGGCACACCAAAAACCGCCTCGTTTAGCTCGACGTGGTCCACAACCTCTCCCTCTATGCTATGAACAGGAACCTGCACCATTTTTACCCATCAGCCTCTATAGGAATACGAGAGAACCGACCATCTCTCAAATAGAACACCCTTTCGGCGCTTTCAGCAATGCGACGATCATGGGTGACGACAATAAAGGTTTTCCCCCGCTTCTTATTCAGCCAGTGCATGAGCTGGATTATTTCAGCGCCGGTTTTGCTATCCAAGTTGCCGGTGGGCTCATCGGCAAGGATGACACCAGGATTCAGGATCAGGGCGCGGGCTATGGCTACCCTCTGCTGCTCACCACCGGAGAGCTCTCCTGGTTTGTGATGCATGCGACCCTTAAGGCCCATCATCTTCAAAAGTCTCTCTGCCCTTCTGCGGTACCTATCGCTACCCTTCACCGGCAAGACCGGCATGAGAACATTTTGCAGAGCGCTAAGGGTAGGCACCAGATAGTAGGTCTGGAAAATAAAGCCGAGCTTGTTGCGCCTTATCTTGTATAGCTTGTTCTCTGGAACCCCAGAGGTCTCTATACCATCAATGTACACCCGCCCCACGGTGGGACGGTCGAGAGCGCCAAGCATATTGAGCAGGGTGGTCTTGCCACTTCCTGAAGGTCCCAGCACAGCGATAAACTCTCCTTTCCTCACCCTGAGGCTCACAGCCTTGAGTGCAGGTACCCTAGTCGCGCCCCTACCATAGATTTTGGTTAGTTTCTGGGTGACGACGATGCTTCTCCGTCGTCGTTTTCTCACCGCAAGACGCGACCGCAGATCATCGACCTTCTTCTGAAGATCGGAAATGGTCTCCTGCCCGGTTTCTTCTTCCATGACTCTTTCTCTACAAAGCTCTGAGACTTTCTATAGGACTTACCCTGGCCGCCCTCAGTGCCGGGTAGAGTCCTCCCACCAGCCCCATAACTATCCCGAAAATACCTACTATGGCAACCAGCCTCACAGTAATAATGGCGATCTCCACACCAAGATACCTATCGACGCCCTGCCCTGCAGCATAGCCAATTGCCAGACCAGTGGCAGCGCCAATAATTCCAATAGTTATCGATTGCAGCACCACCGAGCCGATGATGTTCCTATTGGACCAGCCCGATGCCTTGAGAATGCCAAACTCCTTCGTCCGTTCGATAACCGAGATAAGCATGACAATGAAGATGGATATTCCGCCGGCTATCGCCGCTACTAGAGAGATGATCCAGAGAAAGCCTCGCATGGTATCCATCATTTCTGTGAAGCTCTCCAGCATTTCTTTAGCCACAGTGGTGCTGACCGGAACGTCCCTATTCTCAAACATCGCCCCTATTTCTTCTGCGACACCGCTTACGTATTTCGTACTGGTAGCCGTGACACCAATGAAATTCACCTCATCCGCGTCGATGGTCGGAACTAGGCTCCTCGCAGTATCTATGTCGGTATAGATGCTATAATCATACATGGTATTACCAGTCTCGAATATGCCTACCACGGTGAGCGTGATAGTATCTTTACCGCTGCCCAACTCCATGGTTCCGCCCACTTTGGCGTAGTCCTCTCCCCCGGCAGCTAAGGAAGCCAAGGTACCGATGAGAACCTCATTCTCGCTGACTGTGGTTAATGGTTCGCCCTTGATGATATTGCCCGGCGCGGCTGGGTTGTCCTCCTCGATCTCGCGCTCCAAATCCAACCCCGTCAAAATTGTACCCATAGGATCACCAAAAGCATAATCCTCAGTGGGGATAAAATATGTCACCTGCGGGCTCACTCTATCCACATTTTCTATCGTCTCTATCTCATCTGCATATGAAATCGGTAGCCCTATGGGGCTGGGCATCATAAACCCCAAGGGTGCTTCCTTGGGGTAAACAGCGATAGTCGCTGCTAGTTCGTCCATCATCTCGCTCATCGTCTGATCCATACCGTCGGAGATACTAAGCAGAACTGTCATCAGAGCGCAACCTAAAGCCGTTCCCAAAATAGCAAAAAAGGCGATCCCTTTTCTCCTGAAAGCATTGCGGATGCTGAATCCAAACACGCTCTTGCCCCTTAGCTAGTCGACTTCTTAATAGTGACGAGGCCCATTTTCGCCCCGGGCACTGCCCCGTGAACAAGGAGCAGGTTTCGCTCCGGGTCAGCCTCCACCACCTTAAGGCGACGCACCGTCACCCTTTCGTCTCCCATATGACCTGCCATCCGCTTTCCCTTGAAAACCCTCCCTGGAGTGGTGGTCGCCCCTATAGAGCCCGGGGCGCGATGGCGGTCGGACTGACCGTGAGTCTTGGGACCACCAGCAAAATGGTGTCGTTTCACTACACCAGCAAAACCTTTACCTTTCGATATTCCAGTGACATCGACAAGATCGCCAGGCTCAAAAATGCTCGCATCCACTTTCTGCCCCACCTCGATAGAGTCAATGTCCGATGCTTCAAATTCCCTGAGATGCTTTAGCAACCCCACGTTCTTGAGGTGTCCCTTCTCAGGGAGGTTGAGGCGCTTGGCAGTGCCAAAGCCAAGCTGGACGGCATCATAGCCCCCCTTGGCAACCCGCTTAACCTGGGTTACAAAGCAGGGCCCCGCCTCAATGGCAGTAACCGCCTCGACTCTGCCATTCTCCTGGAATATCTGAGTCATTCCAATCTTTCTTCCAATGATTCCTTCTATCATTGATCCTCTTCAACAACTTTTGGTGCGTAGACACGTGTGCCGAGGAAATAGTCCCTCGCACCTATATTCTGCTCCGATGCTGTCTGCTGATCGATTAGCGTCCGATACCGATTAGCCTTCGCGTCAGTATCATCCGCAATATACACAAGGAAAGCCTCTAAAGTCATAGGCTCAACCATTGCTCCCCACTCAATTTTGCCATGATGACTCGCAATGATATGTAAGAGGCCATCGCGAAATAGCTCAGGGAAATCTTTAATCCCCGAAATACGGTCTCTAACAAAAAAACAACCTAACACAGAATGACGGAGCAAACCGCCAATATCAGTATACGCAATAGTCAAATCACAGTCTAACTCTTGCAATTTACCTATGTCATGAAGCAACGCTCCTGTAAGTAGTAAATCCATATCGGCCTTATATAGCTGGCCACTCTGTTCACATAGTCTAGCAACGGTTGAAGTGTGCTCCAGCAATCCACCGATATAAGGATGATGTACTTCCTGAGCAGCAGGCCATATCTTGAATTTCTTCTCTATATCTTCGTCAAGAAAAATACCGAGCAAAAGGTCTTTAAGTTGCGAACTCTTGATAGACCCTATAGTTTGAAGTAGTCCCACCCACATTTCATCTATATCTCTACAAGATTTCGCTATGAAATCGTCACGGTCAAGAGACCCACTATACTTAGTCACTTGCTGCAGATTTATGTTATTGTAACGTCTGCTAAAGGTACCCCCAACTAAAACCGGATCGCCTATCTTGTATTCAGTAGGTATGCTGTCACAATCAAATAGTAGAGCCTGAATCGTGCCCGTTCTATCCGTAAGTGTCAAGGACAAAAATGGAGCACCCGTTGCGGCTATTCTTATCTCCATACCACCCACCGCAAACAATCCCTCGCTAATGGGCCGATCTCCTAGCCATTGTCGTATGTCAGCTACGTATAAGGACTTCATAACGGACTCTTCCTACAATTTGATCTCTATATCTACTCCTGCAGGCAGGTTTAGCCTGGTCAGAGCATCGATGGTCTTTGATGTGGGTTCTAAAATATCAATAAGACGCTTATGGGTGCGAATCTCAAACTGCTCCATCGAGTTCTTGTCTATATTGGGAGAGCGGATGACACAGAACTTCCTGATATGAGTGGGCAGGGGAACTGGCCCTGCTACCCTGGCGCCGGTCTGCTCCGCCGTTTCCACGATCTGCCCCGCCGAGTCGTCTAATACCCGATGGTCATAAGCCTTCAGTTTAATGCGAATCCTCCGCTCGGGCATCTATGCTCCTCCTACCTTGACAGTAAGCTGCTCAGCCAAATCTTGGGGCCCCTCTTCATAGCGATAGAACTCCATAGAGTAGTTTGCCCTTCCCTGACTTATTGACCTGAGGTCAGTAGCGTAGCCGAAGGTCTCAGCCAAGGGGACAAAACACCGGACTATCTTGATTGCACCATGGGATTCGATACTGTTTACTTGACCCCTTCTGGAATTGAGGTCTCCAATGACATCGCCCAAGAATTCTTCAGGGGTAGCTACCTCCATCTTCACGATGGGTTCAAGGAGAATAGGCTTTGCCCTTCTCACCCCATCACGCAGGGCCATGGAGCCAGCGATCTTAAAAGCTATGTCAGACGAATCCACCTGATGAAAGCTACCATCATATAGCGTAACCTTAACATCGACTAATGGATAACCAGCCAAAACACCACTTGCCATAACATCTTTGATCCCGCGCTCCACATGCGGGATGTATTGCTTAGGAACAACCCCACCCTCAATCCGGTTGACAAACTCAAAGCCACTCCCCCTCTCACCAGGGGCAAGCTCGATCCACACATGCCCATATTGCCCTCTGCCGCCGGTCTGCTTTATAAACTTCCCCTCCGCCTTCACCGGCACGGTGATGGTCTCTCTGTAGGCAACCTGGGGCTTGCCCACGTTTGCCCTCACGTTGAACTCACGCCACATTCTTTCCACGATCACCTCGATGTGGAGTTCGCCCATCCCTGAGATAATGGTTTGACCCGTCTCCCCATCATAGCGTATAACGAATGTGGGGTCTTCCTCGGCCAGTTTCGTCATGGCACCATCCAGTCTATCCTGATCCGCCTTGGTCCTAGGCTCTATAGCTACCGAGATCACCGGCTCGGGGAAGCTAATCGCCTCTAGAATAATGAGAGCATTTGGATTGCACAAAGTATCGCCGGTGAAGGTGTTCTTCAAGCCCAGAGCAGCAGCAATATCACCAGCCTCGACCCTGTCAACCTCCTCGCGGGTGTTGGCATGCATCCGAAGCAGTCGGCCAATCCTCTCCCGATGCTCCCTCCTGGAGTTATATACCTGCGCCCTGGCCTCCACCTTCCCCGAATAAACCCTGAAATAGACCAGTCTGCCAACAAATGGGTCGGCTACCACCTTAAAGGCGAGGGCAGAGAACGGGAAGCCCTCGCTGGACGAGCGATAAATCTCCTTGCCCGTCTTCGGGTCGATGCCCACAACCGAAGGCACCTCAGCGGGTGAGGGAAGGTAGTCAATAATGGAATCCAGCAAGGGCTGAATCCCTTTGTTCCTCAGGGCACTCCCACAAAGAACGGGCACCACCTTGTTAGCGATGGTTGCCCTCCTCAGAGCGCCCTTCAGCTCCGAGGCACTCACCTCACCCCCCTCCAAATAAAGTGTCATCATCTGGTCATCGTTTTCCGCCAGCCTCTCCACCATCTCCTCACGATAGCTGCGTGAGGATTCCTCATATTCCTGAGGGATATCCTTTTCTACGGGGTCTTCAGTTAGCTCCTCAGGAAACACCCATGCTTTTCCCTCTATTAAGTCAACAACCCCCTCAAAAGAAGCTTCACTACCAAGGGGCAATTGTATCGGCAGGGCGGTAGCGCTCAATCTCTCGCTAATCATCTCAACAGTGCGGTAGAAGTCGGCCCCGACGCGGTCCATTTTATTGACAAAGCAGATTCTAGGCACGCCGTACCGGTCTGCCTGCCGCCACACCGTCTCTGATTGGGGCTCAACACCGGCCACCGCATCAAGAACCACGATACCTCCATCGAGAACTCGAAGGCTTCGCTCCACCTCAGCGGTAAAATCCACATGCCCCGGAGTATCGATGATGTTAATGTGATGGTCCTGCCAATAACATGTTGTTGCCGCAGCGGTAATGGTAATCCCCCGCTCCTTTTCCTGCTCCATCCAGTCCATTTTCGCCGTTCCGTCATCCACCTCTCCCAACTTATAGGTTCGACCCGTATAGTAAAGGACCCGCTCTGTGGTCGTTGTTTTCCCAGCATCGATATGGGCAATGATTCCAATATTCCTGATTAGCTCCAAAGGGACTGACCTGGGCATAGCCCTCACCACCGATAGTGCACAAAGGCCCTGTTTGCCTCCGCCATCCTATGAGTATCCTCACGCTTCTTAATGGTCGCCCCCTGTCGCTGTGCAGCATCCAGAATCTCAGCCGCAAGCTTCTCTACCATAGACTTGCCCCCGCGGCCCCTAGCTGACCGCACGAGCCAGCGCATAGCCAAGGAAAGACCACGGTCGGGCCTCACCTCTACAGGCACCTGATAGGTGGCACCACCGACGCGGCGCGGCTTAACCTCGAGAAGTGGTGTTACGTTCTTGATCGCCTGCTCCAGGGTATCCACAGGGTCTCTCTTCATCCGCTCCCTAACGATATCCAGAGCCCCATATACAATCCGCTCCGAAATGCTCTTCTTGCCCCGGGTCATCACCCTATTGATCATCCTGGCCACGGTTACGCTCTGATACCGAGGATCAGCGTCTATCTTTCTTTTTGCCACCTGTGCTCTTCTGGGCATTCTTGTCCTTCCTCTTAGACAGTGCTAGGTTGCCTGGGCCGCTTCGTCCCATACCTACTGCGAGCCTGCCGCCGATTTTCCACGCCCTCCGTATCCAAAGTACCACGAATAATATGGTATCTCACCCCGGGCAAATCCTTCACACGGCCACCCTCAAGAAGCACCACCGAGTGCTCCTGGAGGGTGTGCCCCTCCCCAGGGATATAAGCAGTTACCTCCATCCCATTGGTCAGCCTAACGCGGGCGACCTTGCGCAAAGCGGAATTGGGCTTCTTCGGAGTTACTGTTTTGACCGCGGTGCACACCCCACGCTTCTGGGGTGAACCTTTCCTCTGCTCCATTGTACCCTTTAAGGAATTGTAGGCCCAACCCAGCGCCGGTGACTTAGTCTTCTTTTTACTCTTTTTTCGCCCCGATCGGATAAGCTGATTAACAGTAGGCATCAATTTCTCCTATTCGCGACCAAAATTAAAGGCCGCAAGCCATCAAGACTGAGCTGCCTTACTAGCCCGGCCTCGTAGGCCTTCCGACCTCCGACCCCTACCCTGGCTAGTTACTGAGCACCGAATAACTAATGTATCATTATTTCGTGAATGTGTCAAGCAAAACTAGATTCTGATTTTAAGCACCCTTTCTCTACCACCCAGGTCCTTTACCAACTCAACGCTCGCCGCCGGGGGTAAAAGCAGTCTTAGTGAGGCTGCAGCCCCTCGCTGAACATACCCAATCTCCAAAAGGATCAAACCCTCAGGGCGGAGTTTCTCACCAACTTTGACTAGAAGCTGGCGCACCCTGTCCAGTCCATCTCCGCCGCCAGCAAGAGCCTCCAATGGCTCGAACATCCTTATTTCATCGCCCAGTTCGTCCAACTCTGCATCTCCAATGTAAGGGAGATTGGCAATGATGATATCCACTGGCTCGGGGAGAGGGGCAAGCACATCGCCCTCCAAGAGATGGACTCGATCTTGAACCCCGTGCCTCTCACAATTAACCCTAGCTATCTCCAGGGCACGAGTGGAGATATCGGTGGCATATATCTCGGCTTTCGGCAGAAGCAGAGCCAGCGAGATGGCAATAGCACCGCTTCCAGTGCCAATCTCTGCAATGATGGGATCCTCTTCTGAGAACTGGCCTCTCACAAAATAAAGTGTCTCCTCCACCAGCAGCTCGCTTTCCGGCCGGGGAATGAGCACCCCAAGGGCAACATGGAAATCATAGCCAAAGAACTCGCGGTGCCCTACAATATAAGCTACTGGCTCATTAGTGAGGCGACGGTTGACAAGTTGCGCCAAGACCTCAGCATCACCTTCCGAAAGTTCCTCCCCTAGCACTGTATAAAGCTTGGCACGGTCGATGCCCAATACGTGCATCAGAAGTATCTCTGCTTCAAGAGAGGCCTCTTCGAACAAGTGAGCGGCCAGGGTCTTTGAGGCTTTATGGAGCGCCTCAGCTATGGTCAAACCAACTGATCCTCCAACCGCTTCGTCTATTCACTCGTTGCGAGGGCGTCGATGAGGGGATCCAACTCACCTTCAAGAATGCGCTCCAGATTGTGCAGGGTGAGTCCGATCCTGTGGTCGGAGACGCGACTCTGGGGAAAGTTATAGGTGCGGATCTTCTCCGAACGCTCCCCAGTACCCACCTGTGAGCGGCGTTCCTTCGCTATCTCCTCAAAATGCCTTCTTTGCTCCTGATCGAGGATGCGGGCCCGGAGCACCGCCATAGCACTATTCTTGTTTCTCAACTGGGAGCGCTCATCCTGACATGTAGCAACAATCCCCGTGGGCAGGTGGGTGATGCGCACCGCAGTGGCTACCTTGTTCACACTCTGCCCGCCATGCCCACCGCTGCGGAAGATGTCCACCTTGAGGTCATCGGGGTTGATATCCACCTCCACCTCCTCAGGTTCGGGAAGGACGGCAACGGTAACGGTGGAGGTATGGATGCGGCCGCCGGACTCGGTGACGGGCACCCGCTGCACCCGGTGCACCCCACGCTCATACCTGAGCCTGCTAAAAGCGCCTTTGCCCTTGACCTCGAAGATGATCTCCTTAAATCCACCGATGCCGCTTTGATTTCTATCGATTACATCCACCTGCCACCCTTTTGTCTCCGCATAGCGGGTGTACATGCGAAACAGGTCGGCGGCAAACAGGCCAGCCTCATCCCCCCCGGCGCCGGCGCGAATCTCCACAATGACATCCTTGTCACCATAGGCATCCTGGGGTACAAGGGCAGCTTCTAACTCCTGGGTAAGACTCTCCAAGCGTGCCTCCAAGCTTTCTAACTCCTCTTTTGCCAGCGCAGCCATCTCATCGTCCAGGCCATCATGCAGCATGGCGCGCGTTTCCTCAAGGGTTCTAGTTGTGTCCTTGTACTCACGATACATGGCAACCAAGTCGCTAATTCCCGCCTGCTCCTTGGCTAAGGGCTGAAGGCGCTCATGGTCAGCAGCAACCTCAGGCTGAGCCATGAGCTGGTTCAGCTCCTCATAGCGTTTTTCCACCACTTCCAGTCTGTCCAGCATACTTCGCCCTCAGCAATAAAAAGACCCCCGAAAGGGGACGGTAGTATTATACCACAAGCTGGCTATTTTCAAAACTGGCCACCCAAGCTTTAGGCAATTGCAACACCAAATAAGATCTGATTAGCAGAATACGAAAGAGACAGGTATTTGACCCATCCCTTTTATTCCACTCTAGAGTTCTGAATTTTTAAAGTGTGCTATTGTCTGGCTTGTTGAAGATACTCGCCTCGCCCTTGCGGACAGCGGATGATACCTTTCCAAAGTTGCGGTGTTATGTTTAGCTGCCTTGCCATTTGTCCCAAAAGCGGATCACCTACTTCAATCTCCCCGTGAGAAATATATGTCTCCCCAAGAAAAGTTCCGTCATCATCAAAAACGCGGTAGACAAGGTGTCTACCACTTTCTTCTTCAGCCTGTAGTTTACCCACAAGTTCCCGCTTTATTTTGCGAACCTTGAATACAGCCATGAGTTCTATTCCAGACGCTTTATCCGCTGTCTAAGAAACTCTAGATGCTGCCTAAGCCGCTTCGAAAGCTTGTTGTGACGTCGCATTAAGCTTTCAAAGTAGCCAAGCAGAACATCCTCGCAGTCATGCAGAGCATCTTTAATGGTCAGCCCAACACCATGTCTATCAACATCTTCATCTGTAACTAGATACCCCTGGCCGTACCTTTCTACTTGTACCCAAATAGGTTGGCACAATTCATAGATGTCAGAGTGGAGTCGTGTTACAGGCATTTGAAACACACCTACCCACACAGAGCCAACTTCCGCATCGGCGATACCATGACGGGGCAACATGTCCCCGACATCTCTGTCTAAAACTGCGCGTAAACTGCCAGTCGGTGCATATTCTGCCAAGTTTACCAATGGATAACCCCTATTACACTCCTTCTTTTTTCCTAGTGAATTTTTGATAATTTGTATTCAAGACATCTATAAGTTCTTTCATCTTGCCTGGACTAAGAGCAATACGAGCAACGACTTTGGCTGAAAGATGTGTGAGTTGTTCCATCTCCTCTTTTGTTGGCTCTACCCAGTATGGTGGGTGGAGCTGAGCAAAGGTTACAAAAAACTCATCAGTTGTGTGAACTACGAATATGTGGTTCACATGAGTTATCGGGACCTCATCAAAGCCTTCAATACGGATTGGCACTTCATTTTCTAGGCTTTCTTTTTGCTCTTCAGCCACAACACACCTCCAAACAATAGCAATTACTCAATTATCGTAGACAAACTCTAGCATGCAGCCAATTTATTTGTCAACTTCGCTCTAGAAGGCCCACCACCTCATCCATCGAAACCTTCCGCTGTTCGCCCTTCGCCATGTCACGCAGCATCACGGTGCGACTGTCAACCTCCTCCTCACCGATAATGAGGGCATAGGCCACCCCCAGAGTATTAGCCTGCCTGAGCTGTGCTTTGAGGCTTCTATCGCCAAGGTTGGATACTACGGCAATCCCCCCACGGCGAAGCTCCGCTGTTAGCTTGACAGCCTCAGCCTTCGCCTCATCCCCCAAATAGGCAACGAAAACCATCTGGGCTGAGGGAGCAGGTGGGATGACCCCCTGCTGCTTCATATTGAGCACGATTCGCTCTATACCTACAGCAAAGCCAATGGCCGGAGTTGGTTTGCCACCCAGTTCCTCGATGAGGTCGTCATAGCGCCCGCCGCCACCCACGGCGCTCTGCGCCCCTTCCTCACCCTGAGGCTGGATCTCGAACACCGTCTTGGTATAGTAATCGAGCCCCCGCACCAGACGATGGTTCTTTTCGAAAGGTATGCCCAGTATTAGAAGATAGTTCACAACGCTCTCAAAATGCTCCTTACATTGGGGGCACAGATGCTCGATGCTTCTCGGGGCCGACTGAGCAATATCCTGACAATAGGGCTTTTTGCAGTCCATCAGGCGCAGCGGATTCTTTCGAAGCCTTGCCTTGCAATCGGAGCACAGCCGGTCGACATGAGCCGAGTAATGCCCCTTAAGCTCCTCCAGATAAGCGGGGCGGCACAATTTGCAACCGATGCTGTTCAACTGAAGGGAGAGATTGCCTATGCCTAAAGAGTCGAAGAACTGGCACGCCACATCGATCACCTCAGCATCCAGCGCCGGGTCGCCATCACCGATGGCTTCAACACCGAACTGCTGATGCTGCCGGTATCTACCTTTTTGCGGTCGTTCGTATCTGAAAATGGAGGCGAAGTAATAGAGCCTCATCGGCTGGGGCAAGTTATGCATGCCGTGCTCGATATAGGCGCGGCATATGGGAGCGGTGCCCTCAGGGCGCAGGGTCATCGCCTGACCACTGCGGTCATCAAAGGTATAGGTCTCCTTCTCCACAATATCCGTGCCTGGACCAATGGTGCGAATAAAAAGACGAGCATCTTCGAAGACAGGGGTGTCGATGCGCTCATAGCCATAGAGCTGGCATAGCAAAGCTGCCCTCTCTTCAATAAATCTGAAGTAGCCCTGTTCCCCGGGCAGGATATCCGCTGTGCCACGCGGTGACTTGTACAAAGGAAGCCTCCTCTAAATGTGGCCTCTGGCAATACTAATTCAAACGTCGTCCACGACCTCGGCTAGGTATTGCTTATATTTAAAAAGAACGGCGAGACTATTCACCGCACGGCTAATGTTGAAATAAACCGGGATGCTTGCCTGCTCGATATCATGGGCCATTTGCTCGTAGATGTCTTTTCTGCCGATTATGGATACCGAGAGGGGTTTTTCAGGATATCTCTCTCGGGCCTCCAGCAGAAAATCGATGTCCCTCAACTCAGACCATCCCCCCATCGCACCCAAGCTCACCAAACAGCAGTCAACGTTCTCGTCTCCAAGCGCAGCATTGAGGGCTATCCTGAAGCCTTCCGTAAAGCCCATGGTCTCAACAAGGGGCTCAACGTCAAGAGGATGATCGATCCTCGCCCAGTGGGGTATCCTCTGTTCCAGCTTGGCTAGGGTTTGAGGCTTGAGCTTGGCCACGGTCAGGCCGCTTTGAGCACAGGCATCGGCCGCCATGACTGCACAACCGCCGGAAATGCTTACTATCCCCAGTCGATCGCCCCGCGGCAGCGGCTGAAAGGCAAACATCTTGGCAAAATCACACATATCCTCCATGTCATTAGCCCGGATGATGCCCACTTGCCTGAGGAGGGCATCAAATACCTCGTCGCTGCCGGCCAACGAACCGGTATGGGAAAGCGCTGCCCTTGCCCCCTCCTTCGTTCTTCCTCCCTTGAGCACAATTATCGGCTTCCTCTTTTTTGCCAACTGCTGCGCCACTTCGATGAAGCGCTTGCCATTCTTTATCCCCTCAATATACATGATGATCACCTTGGTAACTTCATCCTCAGCATAATAGGACAGGATCTCATAGTCATCAACATCGCTCTTGTTGCCCAGCCCAGCGACCTTGCTGAAGCCGAAGTTTTGAGTGCTAACGATCCACTCCGTCATGGTGCCGGCAAACATCCCCGTCTGAGCGATAAAGGCAACCGTCCCCTTTTTCAGATCTTTGAGGTCAACAAAAGTAGAGGTGAAATTATTATAGGGATTCAAGATACCGGTGGTATTGGGGCCGACGATCCTGATCCCCGCCCCCCTGGCAACACTAAGCATTTCTCGCTGCCGCCTTATCCCTTCCTCACCAGCCTCACTAAAGCCAGAGGAGATTACCACCACCGCTTTAACCCCTTTCTGCCCGCAGTCTCTGATCACCTCAATGACCTGCGAGGCAGGGACAGCGACGACCACCACATCGACCCTTTTTGGGATATGGGACACCGAAGGATAGCTTTTCAAACCGTAAATCTCGTCGGCATTGGGATTCACCGGAAAGATGTGGCCCTCATACCTTAGCTTGATGAGGTTCTTTACGATGGTATTGCCAAACTTCATCGGCGTTCTTGATGCCCCCACTATGGCAACGCTTTCCGGCTCAAAAAACAGCCTTATTTTCTCCAGCTCCTCGCTTTGTAAACCCAGATTCACACTCCGCTTATCTCCCCTTTTTCGGCTCAGTATATAGTAAGGAGAGGGAATTTGTAAAGGGAAAGGCTAATTGCACAAACCGCCATCCTCGTTGCTGAGCTTCAGCTCGATGAGAACTGCATCACCGCCGCACTGCTTCACGAGGTGCCTGAGCACTGTGGCATAACTTTGGATGAGATCGAGAAGCAGTTTGGTGCTGAGGTGGGAAAGCTGGTTGAAGGGCTGGTGAAACTGGGTAGGATATCAAGGCCTGAAGAGGTCAAGCCAAAAAGGGCACCATTGACATCGAAGGCCAGGCGGAGGGCATGCGCAGGATGCTCATGGCGCTCTCCTGAGGACATCCGTGTGGTCTTTGTCAAGCTTGCCGATCAACTTCACCACATGCTCGGTGAATACCCTGCCGCAGAAAGGGCATCGAAATCGTCTCTTCATCAGCGTGAGTCCTTCCCTAGAAGGACCACCTTATCCCTCAGCATCCTGTCCTGCTTGCGCTGTGGTCTTCTGTCATGCGCTTTGGTAGCTAC
>JAUWRG010000047.1 GCA_030610655.1 Dehalococcoidia bacterium | reverse complement strand
CCCCCCCCCCCCCATTTTCTATCTTTCGTTGGTGGGTGCCCGCCCGTGATGGTTTGCTTCACCAACTCTTCAAACCTATATGAGATTGTCATTTCGCCTGAACTGTTCGGCAACCCAGTCGGGTATATCGAGCGTGCCGAGCAGGATCGGCTTTTGATGGCAATCGCTGCCCCCGGTCATTACTAGGCTGTGCTTTTTAGCAAACCCGATGTAGTGGGCTGTGGTTCTCTCATCATGTCTTGAATGCCAGCACTCGATACCATCTATATATTCTAGCATATATTCTTCGATTATGTTCATTTGCTCGCTCAAATCACGTGTTATAGTTACCAGAGATGTCCCATGGGGGTCATTGGGGTGTGCGTGCACCAGTATGCCGCCGGCGTTCCTGACCAACCATGATGCCTCTGCGAGTGAAAGCGGGTACTTGGGCACATTACATTTGACCAGATACTTATCGAATGCCTCTTGCTTATCCCTGACAATTCCTTTCTCTATCAGATAGTTCGCTATGTGGGGCCGACCGAATGTACCATCGACTTTGGCCTGTATATTATCCAGGTCACTTTCGGTGAACCTCTCAACGCCTTCTTTGTCGAACTCAGCATTTAGTTTCTCCAGGATTTGACGCGCTCTTTCTTCTCTATGTTCCCGCATCAATCGAAGTTCACTTCTTAGCTCCTGATTGCCAATATCACACTGGTATCCTAAGAAATCCAGAGAGATGGACTTGTCAAGATACAGGAAAGCCACATTCAATTCTACGCCAGTGATGTAGGAGATGCCATACTGTCTTGCAACGGCGATCGCTCTTTCCTGGCAGTCGATAGAGTCATGGTCAGTTAGCGATAGCAAATCGATGTTTCTGGTTTTCGCCTCCTGGAAAATCTCTTCGACAGAGAAAGCGCCATCCGAGCAGGTGCTATGGATATGTAGGTCTATTTTCATTTAGAAGCTCACGTTTGCAAGCAATCACCGCAGAGCACGCAGAGCACACAGAGAGAGCTATTCCTGGAATTCGTGGACAAACCTTCGGATGCCGTTCTTGAGCACCTTGACATTGAAATTGATAAGCAGACCCACCTTGCATCCAGACAACCTGAGATAGGATAACAGTTGCGCTTGGTGAATCGGCTCCAGTCTTTCAACTGCCTTCAACTCAACTACCACTAGCCCCTCCACTAGCAGGTCTATTCGATATCCGCAATCTAGTTGGACTCCGTGGTAAGTCACGGGCAAGCCCTTTTGTCGTTCAACCTTCAATTTCCGCTCTGCTAATTCATAAGCGAGGCAGGCCTCATAGGCTGACTCGAGCAAACCTGGACCAAGTTCTTTGTGAACGGCTATAGCAGCTCCAATAATTGCTTCTGTTATCTTATTTAGATTATGTTTCATCTCCGCGTTCTCGGTGCTCTCTGTGGTGAACGATTACCCTCCGTTTTATCGCTTCTCCATACCAATGATATACCAGTCTTCGGGCGGGTCGCACTGGGTATCTACTATTAGGTGGATGATGTCAAGGCTCGGGTTCAACTGCTTCAGGTCATCCAGGTCAACCTGTTCAAATCTCTTCTCATTGTTGATATAGGCTTGCTCGGTAAGTGCGTTGGATTCGTAGTCCTCTTTAGTCCGTCTCAGAATCCGAGCGATAGCCACCTCTCGGGGACAGTTCGTTTGTAGGATAACGAATGTCCGATTATGCTTTGCTGCTACCGCAGCGGCACGCCTTCTTAACGATTGTGTGACGAAGGTGGCATCAAGTATCACACTATCGCTCGTGGCCAGACTCTCATCCGCCCTACGGAAGGTCTCGTCATAGACCATCGTTCGTTTGTCCATATTCGAGGCGACCTTCTCGTCGAATATGTCCTCGTCCTTCAGCACTTCCAGCCTGATCAGGTCAGAGCGAAGTATGGGGTAGCCCTTTATCTTCGATATCTCCTCGCTGGTCTCGGTTTTCCATGTGCCGGGAAGGCCACATGTGATGAGCAGAACGCCCGTCCCCAGCTCAGCTTCTATGAATTTGGCAAACGGCTCTCTCAACTCCACACCCCCACAAGAAAATGACGCTGTTCAATTATCTTTTGGTATGTACGATTCAGCAAGGTCGAAGTACCTCCTGGCGATGTCTTTGACCCTTGCCTTCTCCTCTGCTGGGATAAGAGGGTCATCGAGCTTGAAGCTTTCCACCTTCCCCCGAACATACGCCCGATAGCACTTGTAGTAATCGAGAAGCTTTAGTATTTCCTGGTCGCCGGATGCTTCCACATAGGATTCAACGAAGTGCTGCGAAAGGTCGGGGCGGCCGTGGTAATCGAGGTCCATAGCGAGGAAGGCGACTTCGTTGGCCACGTCAGAGTAGCGGAACCTTTCATTGAATTCGATGCAGTCGAAGATGCAGATGCCATTGGTAAAACAAACATGCGCTGCATGGAGGTCGCCGTGGCAATCCCTTATTCTGCCCTCTTCCATCCTTTGGCAGAATAGAGGGGTATTTTTTTTGAGAAAAGCCTCGGTATAAGATTTGATAGTATCGTATTTTCCCTGTGAGATGGTTATGCCTATATATTTCTCCGTCTGGGTGAAGTTCTCATCAGTATTGGTTACCAGGATATTGAGATCGCCGTAGCTTGCTATCATTTCGTTCGTTTCCGCCTCTTGGTGAAACTCGGCTAATCTTTGGGCCACCTGCTCCACCATCTCCCTGGTTACTTGATTATTTTTGAGCAGATTGTCCATAGTCCTCTCTTGAGGTAGCTGGCGCATCTTTACCGCATACTCAATTGCCTCACCCCTTCCTTCCACTGAGATATTGCCCTTGTCCTCAATTATCGGCACCACATCAAGGTATACACCGGGGCAAAGCCGCCTATTCAGCGTTACCTCCTGATGGCAGAAATACTTTCTCTTCTCCAGTGTGGTGTAGTCCAGGTAGCCCAGATCCACCGGCTTCTTCACCTTATACACATAATCACCTGTCAGGAAAACAAAAGACATCTGAGTTTGCACCAATTCAATTTTTTCGGGATGATGAGGATATGCTGCTGGTGTCAGGAGCGCTTGAACCAGCGGTGGTTGTTCTACCATTTGTCAGCCCTAGCCTCTAGAATTTCTATTACGACGTGCTATCACTCCTGTCATTGCGGTGAGTCGTAGCCCTTAACAAACATTCATGGGCCATTGGCCACCAACGAATTATGAAAATAGGCAAGCCATAAGCCGTTCGTGGTGAGCCTGTCGAACCATGAGCGGCCCTTCGGTGAACTCAGGACAGGCCCTTCGACAGGCTTCTCCGAACGAAATATCGGAGTCCGCAAGGCGGACAGGGTGAACGGATGGAAACTTCTTTTCGTTCGCGACAAGCCTCGCAATGGCAAATAGGTCCTACCTTTTTCAACCTTATGTTATCGGTGACCTTATCCACCTCAGCACCCGTGCCAGAACCTGTTCGTGATTCGCTCTTGTTACCATGATCAGGGCCGCATTGGGGTGCCGTTTTATGTCATCTGCCCAAGGGTGGGAGGTGAGCATAACGG
The DNA here is from genome assembly GCA_030610655.1 of Dehalococcoidia bacterium. Taxonomy (GTDB): domain Bacteria; phylum Chloroflexota; class Dehalococcoidia; order E44-bin15; family E44-bin15; genus DAOUVR01. The sequence continues at coordinate 9,470 of JAUWRG010000047.1, read as the reverse complement.
TGCCAAGTACTCTCTTCTTGCTATCGAGGGCTTCCAGTACAGCATCCTTGAAGGCGGGCGAGAAGAGTTCCATCTTCCCAATCTCGTCGATGACCACCACATCGCATTCTCTTATTGCATCCTTGAGGGCGGCAACGCCTAGTGTGTCCAGACTCTCGACATCAACGCCATACTTGCTGACTCGATTGTGGCTTCTGATATCGATATGGGCGAGAATGGCGCTTCGTCCATCCAGGGTGACGATCCTGAAGCCATGTCTCACACCGCCTGCCCTTATCTCCTCGGTGAAGAATCCCCCCGCGTTTACCTGTGCCTTGTCAATCGCCTGCTTGATTAGCGTTGTCTTGCCAACGCCGGGGCCACCGGTGAGAAGGTAGGCCTGCTTCATGACGACACGCTTTATTGCTGCGCCTTCTTCTTTTCCTCGCGCTTCTTTCTTGCCTTGCGATGCTTTAGTGTAGCTACCCTTTTTCTTTTGTTCATAGCATATTATCTCGACTCTAGAATGGCTGCGGCTTCCTTGAGCTTTGCCGGTATATCAAGTTGGGCGGGGCATACCTCCATACAGGACTGGCATTCGTCGCAAAGCGCCACTTTAGACTCATGCTCATCATGATAAACGTTCTCTGCCCATTCCTTCATGCCATACTGCTGGTGGAACACCAGAAGACGGAACACACTTTGAATATCGATCCCTTCGGGACATTCGGAACCCCACCACCGATGCCTCGGAGTTGGTCCGCCACAGCCTTCGCTTCAACACCACTGCTTATCTCCTTGTGCTAAAGACCTCCACAAATCTGGCGATGGAGCGGTCATAGGTCTTTTCAATCTCTGGAGGGAAGAGGCAGCCGGGCAGCTCACCTTGCTCCCTGTGATGAACGATGCACTCGCAGCACTTCCCCTTTCTCTCGCAGGGTTCGTAGGTACAGGTGCATTTTTCTTTATTGGTTTCGATATTACATTCCACTTCTCATCCCTCTCTGATATAGCGCTTTCTCAGTTCCTTGGATACCTCGGTGAGGAGTTCTAGCGCCTGTGCCGCTGCTTCGGGGGACGTCGACCCTAGACCACAGGATGGGGTTACGAGGCATTGCTCGGTTTGAAGGCGAAAACTAACCCCTTTTCTATCAAGTGCCCCGATCTGCTCCTCAAGGCGGTCGATAAGGCTCTTTGCCGTCTCTCCCAGAACGGCCTTCTCATCGTTGGGGACAATCCCCCAGGCGAGGATGCCGCCTCTCTCGAGGAAGGCTTTCACCTCATTGGGGTAAAGCGCAACCGTGTAGCCGTAATTATAGGCGTCGAAATTCAAGATGTCGAGCGATGTTGAAAGCAACACTGACCAGTCGGTGTTGCCGCAGCAGTGGGTCCCCTTGAGCCCGCTAATGCCAGAAAAGACCTCTTCCAGAAGCTTAATCACTTGTTCCCTGGAGATGGAGACAAAGGCCGAGCCGAATGAGGCCATATATGGCTCATCGACGAAGATAATGGTGTTGGGGGAGATGGTCTTGAGCTTCATCTCTTGCCAGGCTGCCTTCAGGCGGAGGTGTTTGGCCAGGGCATCGGCAAGGGTGTCATCATATAGAATGGAGCGGCGTTCCTGGTCGGTGATGGTTAGCCCCCAGCTAATCGGTCCGGTCACCTGCCCTTTGACGGCCAAGGGTGATAGCTCTATATCAAGGAAGGCATGGAGCCCCGCCGCATAATCAGGGCTTACGCCGTATTCCTCAATCTTGTTCTCTAAGTAAGAGGCGTATAGTTGTTCTAAAGGCTGGTCCAAGTCCTTAGTGCGATCGACATAGATGCGGTCGTCTTCGATGACAACACCGGGGAACCCCTCGCTGAATTGTGCATACATGTTCTCCAGGAAGGCCCTTTTGGGCAGTTGAGGCCAGGCCGGGATCTCAGGCAAAAACCTGGCAACTAAAGAGCATGCCTCTTTAGGGTCGATGTGAGGCATGCTCCCAACCGCTGTTGGCAGCCCGCTAAGCTCAAATCTCGACACTTTATCTCCTACCTTACGTATTTTCCGATTAAAAGTGCTAGCTCTCGCTTCGTGTTATCGGATATTTTATCCGGAGCAGTGATTATAGCGTCCTTAAGCGCCTGAGCACAACCGCATTCCCGCTTGTCTGGTATTCGAGACACCGCCGTCCTGATGATGCTCTTAGCCCTGCTTACATTTTGCCGCAGGTTGGCAATCACCATCTCTATGGTTACCGATTCCTCGGCTTCGTGCCAGCAGTCGTAATCGGTGGCGCAGGCAACGGTAGCATAGCATATCTCGGCCTCCCTTGCCAGCTTGGCTTCGGGGAGGGCGGTCATCCCGATAACACTTGCCCCCCATGAGCGATAGAGGTTCGACTCCGCCTTGGTGGAGAAAAGTGGCCCCTCCATCACTATATAGGTGCCTCCTTGGTGAACCCCTGCCCCCGTTTCAATGGCTGCCTGATAAAGGATGTCGCTCAAAACCGGGCAGAAGGGGTCGGCGAAGGTGACATGAGCCACCAGACCACCACCGAAGAAGGTATTCACCCTGCTCCTGGTGCGGTCGATAAGCTGGTCGGGGATGACAAGGTCCATAGGGTGGATCTCCTCTTTCAAACTGCCCACGGCGCTAATGGAGATGATCCACTCCACGCCTAACGACTTGAGGGCATATATATTGGCTAGTGATGGTACTTCGGTAGGAAGGACATAGTGCCCTCTGCCGTGCCGGGGGAGAAAGGCGATTCTATTCCCTTCGAGTTCGCCGATGATAATAGCGTCGCTAGGCTCACCGAATGGCGTCTGCGGCTTCACCTCTTCGACATTGGCCATCCCCTCTATTTCATAGAGGCCGCTCCCCCCAATAACCCCGATCTTTGCCTCAGGCATAAATTACTCCTTATCAGAAAATCCACCTACACAAGGCTCAAAATTAGGCTAAGGATGCCAGCGATTCCTGAGATTATCATGAAGATTTTCATAAAGGTTTTATTTATACGTGTTGCATAAGCTAAAGCGGCAATAGCTGCGAATACGAAAGCAATGACGGCTCCGAATCGACCAAATCCTTGTAAGCTATGCCACGGTATGGCCAGAGTGCCAATCAATGCGAGCACAATCCAAGTGAAGACGGTTATAGTCCATCTGAATTTTACCTGTTCATATTGTAATTTCCCGCTCAAGTCTTTTCGCTGTTCAACGAGATCCTCGCGTTCGGCTGCAGTTTCCTTTAATTTTGCTTCCGTCTGCTCCTTCTCCAATCTAAACTTCTCCGCAGCCTGAGCTGTAGCATTATCAATTATTTGTAGTTGTTCTTGCTCGTCCTCGGTTTCCCGCAGTCCCTTAGCAACGTACACATCAGTCAATATTTTGAAAGCTAAGGCAGGTGAGTGCTCACGGAATTGAGCTATTCGCGCCAGTATCTTCTGCGCTGTATCTGGAGGCAAGCTTCCGTAAGATCTGAGGTAGGGTGAAGCAAGCAAGTCAGAAAATGTTGCGTCAAAGTCAGGGCTTCTCGGCAGCAGTGGCCGAATTAGTTGTAGCCATTGTTCAGGCAGCATACAGAAAGACATTTCCTTCGGATTTCTTCTGGCAAAACGATCAAATTTCGGCAATATAGTATCACACGTCAAAAACCAAAACTTAGCCTCAGTCCACGAGCGACGCTCCTTTCCCCTTAACCTCTTAATAAGCAAGCGATGAAAGGCATCATGTTCGGCGACAGGGGCAGCCTTATAATAACCGTAGTAGTCCATGGCTGAATTCAGCTTAGTAATTTGCTCTTGTAGTTCGGGGTCTTCCTGAACTTCTTGGCATAGGGTGCCTACAACCTCTACGGTATATTCTTTAAAGAGGTGCTCTAAATGCTGATATATTGCAAAGAAGTCATCGATCGAAATGCCTGTCTCAGCGTACTTCCGCCAGTAAGCGGTCATGAAGCTCTCTTCAGTCGTATATTCAGCCCCTACGCTTGCAAGATCCCGAGGAAGTGGATGCGCCTTTAGCTGCTTCACGGCCCTTTCAATGGAGTATTGCATTTCCCCGATGGTTCTAGTGGAAACGACCAATATGCACCCAAGTTGCTGAGAAATCTCCACCAAGTGTTTTGCAGCTTCGTGAAGTGTGGGGCCCTGCAGGCCGAGCAGGCGATAGAGGAAGTTTGTGTCAAGATACAACGTTTGCTCTTGAATTTGGACCTGCATCAGCCTGGAGCAAGATTCATCAACATGTAGCGTGTGCAGAATGAAGGTGCAATCAAGTAATTCAGCGATGTACTTTTTTCTATCCGATGGCGCTTCCCTGAAAAAGCTAGGTAGCTCGATTATGCGCGCATCTTGCACCATAGCTGACCTTCTTGGTAGAGAACCGAATACATCCTCTTCCTGTTCCATTTCCGTTATGAAACGCTCCACTTCGTTTTCTCCAGCGTAAATTAGGGCCACACATTCGGCACCATGCCTTACAAATACCTTTGCTGCGTAAACCATCAAGTCCTGCTCCATTGCTTGCAAGTCGTATTCACTCAATGCCGGGTACTTTGCTCTAATCCCCAACAACCAATCGCCCATAATCTTCCGCTCAAAAGCCTTGCTCTCTTCTGTGGATTTAGATAGTTCCTCATATTTTCGAATGTCTATATTCCAGGTTTCCGCAGTAGATGGCAGGAGCGCTCCAGCCTGAACCGATCTTTGAACTGCTGCTCTAACCTCTTCAGCTTCGAACTCCAAGTTAAAGACTGCCTGAAGCGAGCCCTTAATCTGGTCTATAGAGCAAGGAGTTGTCCCAAGCGATGCCACTGCATGTTGGATTAAAAAGTCGTGTAAATCTGGGGCTAAGTTTTTTGCCACAGGTACAAAGTGGCACAATCGCCGAATAGCCTCACGAAGGTGCTCCTCTGACATCCTCAGGGTTTGAATTTCTGCGTCTGACATGCCTGGCCTCCTAAAGCTTCATCAGCCTCTCTGTGTAAGGATGGCGCACTATTCCTTGCTCGGTGATTATAGCAGATATGTAGCGATGAGGGGTAATATCGAAAGCGTGATTTGCCATATCAGCAGCGATATGGCAACTTATTAGATAGAAGGAAGTATTTGTCTTGTCAGTTCGTCTATTTGGTCGAGTTCTGATTTTAGTTCCGCTTTTATCAATCTGCGGGTGTGGCCGATGCTGCGGGATTCGGAATGCCGCGGGAGCAGTTGCTTGACCTTATGGTTACATTGCTCGCCGAGCTGAGACAAAGCCTTGTGATTCTCATCCGATGAATTGTACTTGGGGATGGGAATTTCTAAAACCTTTTTATGAATATCCCTTGGCCCCCACAATCCCCGGCTCTGCATTGGCTTCAAGAGTTCATCCACGATGGGTGAATTTAGAATGGCGGCTAAATAATAGGCCTCCTCTTTGTTATCAGTGTCGAAATAATACACCTTGGATTCTGCCACAAAGCCTTGTGCTTCAATTTTTTGTCCCTCCACCTCAAAAGCAATGGGCATGTCCTCCACTACGCAGGCGCAGAGGTAGGTGGCCGAGGTGGGGTAGAGGACTTTGTATTGTGCTCTCCTCTGACTGGAGAGCTTCTTTCTGTAGTCAAGCCACTCCAGAGCATCCATCCTGTCCGCCTTCTCTCCCCTTCGCACTTCCCATTCAGACTGGGCTTCTTCGAGCCAGTTTGCTAAGTTTAGAAACCCTGAATTGCGAGCTTCATCGGCGTTCAAGATCTTGAAGTGCTTACCCGAAGGCTGAAGAGGCAAGACTACCAATCTGAAATCCAGATGACCGAAGGGAACGATGTCAGTGGAAAGAAGGGTGGCATAGAGAAAATCTTTCTCGATATTCCCTTCTAGCCTCAAGCCTTTATATGCTGGCTTGGCTTCTTTCTGGGCTCTGTCCGTTGTCTGAATAAAGGGCGAGGAGGGGTCGAAGCCAAATATGGGATGGGACTTTATCTCCGCGAACCACAGAGAGCGGGGATGGATATCCGCGCCCCGCTTGAAGTAGGGTTGGTAAAAGCTTCTCGCGCCCAATGTCGGCTTTATCCTGATAGTGGTGAAAAAGCTGCGCTTTCCCATCTGGGTGACGAAGAGCTCCTCAGGGGTAACACTAAGGGCTCGCTCTGCGTCCTCCAAGGAGGAATTCTTGCGCTCTAATTTTCCAGAGAAGCTCTGGCATTTTATAGGCCGCTCCGTTTCGTCTCCTCTTCTGCCAAAGAAAACGCAGGCAGGGACATTGAATAGCGGCTTCACTCCTTGCAAATCCCAGACCTCTTTAAAGCCAAGGTTGAGTGAGAAATAGGAGCGGCGGAAGTTATAGTGCTGGTCTGAAGAGAATACGCTTCTGGGTAGGACAAAACCAATGACTCCTCTATCCTTGAGGTAGAGGTCGGCGGTCTTGATGAAGAAGAACGTTCCCAATTCCATATTGGAGATGTTCTCTGCACTACCGGAGAGAAGTCTATATTCCTCCACAATTTGCCGCTTGAGAAACTTCTGGTATTCACCCTTGTCTACATCGTTGTAGGAGAGCCAGGGAGGATTGCCCAGAACTACATCGAAATTTCCTTTGAGGAACAGGGGCTTATAGAGGTTTTTGAGGATGAAAGCCCAGATGGTGTCTCGCCTTTCCTCTATGAGCTCTCTCATTACCTCAGCCAGATTATAGATAGCAAGGGAAAGAGTTTTATCGGCAGCTATCTTGGGAGATGTTTTCTCTAGGAAGTTGAGAAAGGTTTTCTCATCTCCCCCTTCCTTGCCGGCGAAATTCCGAGCGTATTCCTTTGACGCCTCAATGGCTTCGTCATAAAGCTGTGGGTCGTGAATAAGGACTTCAGGGATTATAATCGGCTTGCCATCGATATTGAACCTGAAGCCGGGCAGTGGCGTGTCCATATCCATTTGCCCTTCTATCCGAGGGAGCTTTATAGAATCGGCAAGGTAAACAGGAAGGGCTACACGCTTTCTTCTCTTCTTAAAGAGGTCGCCCAATGCCAGTAGATAGTTAGTCTTACTGATTATTACTGCAAGAGGATGAATATCTATACCCACCACATTTTCCAGAATGTGCTCCAGCGTTTCCCGAGAATCTCCCAGAGCATCTCGCTTGTGCTTTATGGTCATATATAGAAAGGTTCCTGAGCCACAGGCGGGGTCCAGCACAGAGTATTGAGGATTCCCATCCAGTGCTTTGTCCACCATGCGGCGGGCGAGCCAGTCGGGGGTGTAATACTCTCCCAAGTCATGGCGCGCCTCGGGGTCAACCAGTTGTTGATAAAGTGCTTTCAACACATCCTCGGAAAGCTGCTTCAAATTGTATCTAAAGAGCAAGCTCATTAGCTTTTTGGAGATATCAAGCCCGGCAGCTTCTGCACCTTCACGGGCGATCCAAGAGAAGAAATCCTCCTCAAGGAAGTTGGCGATGCGCTGTCCTTGGAAGAATTCTCCGTTTAGTATGCTTGATATTTCCTCACTTGAAGGAGGCAAACTACTTTCGGTAAGGCGTGCCCAGGCAATCAATTTTGCCAGCGTTGCCAGATAGGTGTGCCGGAGAAATAGGTCTTTGCTTCCGATGATGCTCCCATAGGTGATGTGAAGGTATCTCTCCCAGTTCTCGTAGATAACCTGGAAATCGCTTCTATCCTGAACATGTTTTAATATGTCTTTCAACAACCGGAAGGAAAAGAGGAAGGCTGGACTGTGCATGCCGAAGTCTTTCTCAAACTCCTCGGTTCGGGGAGGGAGGATTCTCTCCCTAAAGAAATACCTATCCAGCCAGAAATACGCCTGATAGGGCTCTGGTGTTGGTAGTTTGAGTTCATCAATCTTGTCAAGGGTGATATCTTCAGGGAGCAACGGTTCAGTCAGAGGTTTTTCGGTTCTGGGTGAGAATATTTGAAAATCTGTGCCGTCCGATGCCATGCACAGGTAGTTTACATTTCTCTCCTCTTCTTCCGACCACAGGCAGGCGACATATCTTTGGAGCTGCTCTTTGGCTTCGGGGAGCGTTTTCCCAAGGTCTTTCTCAAATTCGATCACCAGATTTCCATAGAGGTTGTCCACCCTTCCCCTTAGCACGATATCCTTTCCCTTGCTTTTGACATACTTTTCGACACCCTTTAAATATTGTTCGACAAATAATGTGTTGACATCCCCGAATATATCGCTCAGAAGCAAGAGGAATCTCTGTGCTTTTGCCGACTCCGAGCCAAGGTGAGAAACCTCCGCGACATACTTTTCAACGCTCGCTGATTTTTGAACATCGAAGAGGTCAGGGAAGCGAGATGGCTTTTCTGGAAGCTTAGACTTCTTCATGGTTATAGAAAACCTTTTTCTTGCAGTATCTCCTTCACCCTTTGCAAAAACCTGTCGGCGTTCTCTAGCTGGGTCTTTGCTTCCTCAACCGAAGCAGAATAGAATTCGTCGTAGTCAGCACTCGTCCTCTCTTTTTGGGCGAATTTGAGAATCTCGGCAAACTCCTTTTCTACCTCACCGGCTTTGACGAAATGCTGATTAAATAAGGAAATAACGCCGGAGTGCTTCTTGGGGTCTAAATTTTTAGTAGGGGGAAGAGCCTTGGCGGCAATAAAGATAGCATAATAAGACTTGGAAACAGAATCCTCGCAAAATCGCCCAGCAAGGAGCGAGTTGGCTACCTCCAGGTTTTTGTAGGCTCTTTCGAGTCGCCTAGTTATAAGTTGCTTCGTGTTCATTCCAGTATCACACCATCGGCCTCAACTTCTGAAATGAAAGGAACCCCCATCTTCTTACGTGCCTCGTAATCCTCGACGGAATAGATGACGGGAGAAAGGCGGTAAATATTATAGTGGAGTTCAGTTTCAACAACTCGCTCAATGGTCCTTTTTTCTGCAGAAATATTTCGATTCCGCAATATAATCAGCAAGTCAAGGTCGGAACCCCTTTTGGCTTGCCCCCTTGCTTTAGAGCCGAAAAGGATGATCCTTACGAGGTTTTCCCCCAAGCTCTGATATGCTCCTTCGACAAAGGTTCTTAATGCCTCTCTCTCTCGCTTTGACAAAGAGACCGTCTCAAGACCTTTATCCTGTCCAGTTATATTAAGTGCTCTCATGCTCTCTTAAGACCTCATTTACAATACGGCGGGCAATCTCAAAGGCGGCGGCGATGCGAATGATTTTGACATCACCAAGGCCTCTTATATCCAATAATTTCTCCAAGGGCTGGTTAGCCATTCCCTTAAAGCTGCCAAATTTTTGTAAAATCTCCTGGGCAATTGCTTCCGCTGGCCTGCCCTTTATGCCAGCGGCAATCAGAATTGAAAGGAGTTCGGCATCGGTGAGAGTTTCAGGCCCCAAGTCTCTGAGCTTACCCCCTGGGTGGTGCCACTTTTCAGCTTTGTTGTTCATCTCACCATGTCACGAGTATTAAGCATGGCGTGTAAAAAACTTAGCAAGCTAGGGTAGCCTAGAGCAGATGCGCTAGGCGTTGTTGGAGCCCTTCCGCTGAAGGGCTCCA
>JAUWRG010000049.1 GCA_030610655.1 Dehalococcoidia bacterium | reverse complement strand
CCAAGATTTGCCGGAGTGTCAGAAGATGGTAGAATTGTTCCTGGAACGTTATCACTACCACCGACCCCACATGGGATTAAGAATGAACACACCACTCAGGAAGGAGGATGAGTGTCGGATTTCTACGGAGAACTAAGCGGGGGGTTGAAAAAGTGGAAAAAGGTATGTTATAATGAAAGCTAGATAGTGACCAGTGCTTGAACCTTTAAATCCAGTCCAGCGAGGCTGGCAAGGGGAAACAGTTGCAAAAGTCAGTAAACTTAATAGAGCGGGCATCTTCAGTCCCCTTGTTGGCAATACAGCAAGGGGGTTTTTATGTCTGATAAAGTTGTCCTAACCGACGAAGATATCCGCCGTGTCCTTACTCGCATCGCACATGAGATTGTGGAGCGTAATCATGGATGCGATAGTATTGTCTTCATCGGCCTGCACACCCGCGGCGTTCCGTTAGCAAAAAGAATTGCCTCAAACATAAAGGGGTTTGAAAAGGCAGACATTCCCATCGGTGCTCTGGATATCAGCCTCTATCGCGATGATGTTTCCTCGCTAACAGAGCAGCCTGCAGTCCGCCCCACCATAATACCAACAGACGTCTCAGGCAAATGCGTCATCCTAGTCGATGATGTCCTCTATACTGGGCGCAGCATTCGTGCTGCAATGGACGCTGTTATCGATTTCGGGCGGCCTCGATCCATTCAGCTAGCGGTGCTCGTTGACCGTGGTCATCGCGAACTCCCTATCCGCGCCGACTATGTTGGAAAGAATATGCCTACTTCGAATCATGAAGAGGTCGAGGTACGGCTAAAAGAGACTGATGGCAGAGATGAAGTAGCCATCGTGAAAGCTATGGGCGAGCGACAGCCCACCGCAAGATAGATAGCATTGTCAGGGGGTAATTCGTCATGCTTTTCGCTGGAAGAGACTTGGTCTCAATAACTGACTTCACTAATGAAGAGATTGAGACAGTTTTAGACCTGGCGGATCAAATGGATTCTGCTCTTAAGAAGGGCATGGAGATAGAGCTTTGCAAAGGAAAAGACATGGCCACCCTGTTCTACGAACCCAGCACCCGCACGCGGGGCTCTTTTGAGCGAGCAATGCATAAATTGGGCGGAACAGTAATAAGCTTTGCTGAAGCTAAGGTGATGTCGTCAGCGGCAAAGGGAGAGACGATTGCCGACACGGTGCGAGTAATAAGAAGCTATGCCGACATTATCGTCATCAGGCATCCGTGGGAGGGAGCTGCCAAAGTAGCTGCGGATTATGCACAGGTGCCGGTAATAAACGCCGGCGACGGCAGCCACGAACACCCAACCCAGACCTTGTGTGACCTATACACCCTTAAGAAAGAAAAAGGGAGACTCAAGGGCCTAACCGTTCTCCTGTGGGGCGATCTCAAGTATGGAAGAACAGTGCATTCGCTAATCTACGCACTGGCTAGATTTGGAGCAGAGGTTCTCTGCGCCCCACTGCAGGGTCTGGATGTGCCTGGTCCGGTTCTCAGAAGAATACACTCAGAGTACAACTACATGCCAGAAAGGGTTAAGCCGGATGACATGACGTCAATGATAGGAGAAGTAGATGCGTTCTATATAGCCCCCTTCAAACCATATAATTTGGCGCTCTGGTCGGAGTTTGATTCAAGTCCTTGCCCCGAAATCAGTATCAGGGAAGCGATTAGAAAGGCTGATGCGATATATGTAACCAGGGTTCAAACCGAGAGAGTGGATGGACCTGCTGATACGGAATCGGAGGGAGGGTACCCCACGGTGGACAGCAAATTCCTCAGCCAGCTTAAGAAAAAGACCCTGGTCATGCATCCCCTGCCACGGACAAACGAGCTTGCCTACGAACTCGACGACTATCCGACAAGCGTCTATTTTCAGCAGGCTGCATACGGCGTGCCGATCAGGATGGCGCTGACAGCTCTGTTGCTTGGGGCTAGCAATATTGAAATCCCCGGAAGGACTGGCGTTTCTGTTCGCGATACAGCCTATGACAACTATAAACAGGTCATTGGTGTAAAGTGCCCCAACGCAAACTGCGTATCGAACCGCGAATCTCGCTACCTTGTACCCAAACTGAACATGCTCAAGCGCAATGGCGGTGAACCCTTGATACTGAGGTGTGTTTATTGTGACCATGAAACACATCCACCATATATCGCCAGCTCAGAATGGCATCAAGGGATTCTGAAGAACAAGAAATACTATAGCTCCGATAGCTTCATGCTTGATCGAATAAGAGCGGAGAACCTGATCATTTTCGATTCAGACAAGGAAGCTCAGGCGCACGGGTTCATGCCCAGCAAGCGAACTGCCAAGCAACGCCCCGGGGGTGATGCCACGTGAAGCCGCTCCTAATTCTCGGTGGACGTATCATCGACCCCAGCCAGGGGATTGATATGGTTAGCGACCTTGTCACTACTGAGGGGAGAATCGCCCAAATTGGCAGGATAAGTCGTCCCGATGAGCCTTGCTCAGTGCTTCATGCTGATGGGATGATCGTTTCCCCAGGCTTTATCGACCTCCACTGCCATCTGAGGGAGCCAGGTTTTGAGGAGAAGGAAACTATCGCCACCGGCACTCGCGCCGCAACGAGGGGAGGCTTTACCACTATCTGCTGCATGCCCAATACCGAGCCCCCAATCGACACCAAGGCGACGGTGGAATTCATCAAAAAGAAGGCGGCTGCCGAAGGGGTGATACGGGTGCTGCCTATAGGGTGTGTTACCAAAGGCCGGAAGGGTGAAGAGATGGTGGACATGGGCGACCTTGCTGAGGCAGGGGTGGTTGCCCTTAGCGACGACGGAAACCCGGTAAGCAACGCGCAAGTGATGCGCCAAGCACTAGAATATAGCCGTCATTTCAACCTATTTCTCAGCGACCATTGTGAAGATACATCGCTGAGCGCCCAAGGCGTGATGAACGAAGGATTGGTCTCAGCAAAGCTGGGGCTTAAGGGTATCCCTGCCGCCGCTGAGGAAGTCATGGTCGCTCGTGATATCGACCTGGCTGAGGCTACAGGAGCTAGGGTGCACATCGCCCATGTGAGCACCGCCGGCTCGGTTGACCTCATTCGCCGCGCTAAGGAGAAGGGAATCGCTGTTACCGCCGAGGTCACCCCACACCATTTGACCATGACCGAGGAACGGGTTATGGGTTATGACACCAACGCCAAGATGTACCCACCGCTCAGAACAGAAGCCGATATCGAGGCATTGGTCATCGGCCTGAAAGAGGGGGTAATAGATGCAATCGCCACCGACCACGCCCCACATACCGACATGGATAAGTTGTGCGAATTCAATGTCGCCGCCTTCGGAATCAGCGTCCTGGAGACAGCGATGGGAAGCCTTCTCACCCTTGCCCACAGCGGCAAGATAGATTTGGCGACGCTAATATCGAAACTTACATCGGAGCCAGCGAACATCCTGCAAAATAGTGAAGTAGGAACACTGGAGGTAGGAGCCTGCGCCGATGTAACCATATTCGACCCGCAGGCAGAATGGGTCGTTGACCCCGCCTCATTTGCGTCTAGGGGAAAGAATACCCCCCTAGCTGGCCAATTACTAAAGGGGAAGGTGATGGCCACCATCTACCGCGGTGAGCTCGTGTATAAAGATGATGCCTTGAAAATCGAGACGATCCGCCAACAATCAGGAGCGAGAATTGAATAAACAGCGGGGCGGTTATCCACCAACGCATCACGGCTGCGAAGCAAGTATAAAACAGGAAGGAGGAAACTTCACCCTCACCTCGCCAGAGTCGAGTCTTCGACCATCAAGGGAGAGTGCGCAAGTCCTCCCTCCCCTCGTGGGAGGGAGTTAGAGGGAGGGGGAATAGAAACCGTTCGTGGTGAGCTTGTCGAACCATGAACAGCCCTTCGACAAGCCTGTTGTGAGCGGAGCCGAAGGGCTCAAGGCGAAAGGCACAAATCAATTTTGGCATCGGGGATGGCGTTGATAGACACACGATTTCGATAGTAAGAGGATTGGATTGAGCGGAAAAAGCAAAAAGGCATTCTTGGTTCTGGAGGATGGCTCGGCATATGAGGGCTACTCCTTTGGCGCTGATGTCTCCACCCATGGCGAGGTAGTGTTTAATACCAGCATGACCGGCTATCAAGAGATGCTCACCGATCCCTCGTACGCTGGTCAAATAGTGGTCTCTACCTATCCTCTCATCGGCAACTACGGTGTAAACTCCGACGACGCCCAATCCAATCGCATACAGGTGGCCGGCTTTGTGGTGCGCGAGGAATGCCACCTGCCCAGCCACTGGAACTCCCGCTCCACCCTGCATGAATATCTGCTCTCAAGCGGAATTCCAGGGATCGTCGGCGTCGATACCAGAGCCATCACTCGCCGCCTGCGCGTGGCCGGGGTAATGATGGGAATGATCACCAGCGAGCCGCCTGAGGAGGCGCTGCAACAGCTTGCCAAGATGCCCCGCTATGATGATATCGACTTCGTGCAGCAGGTGAGCACCGATACCATGTATCGCTGGGATGCCCCAGCAGGACAAGACCCTCACTATCATATCGTGGTCGTCGATTGCGGCCTCAAGTTCAGCATCCTGCGCTATCTAAACCGACTCGGCTGTGCCTGCACCGTTGTCCCCTCAACCACATCAGCGGATGACATTCTGAATTTAAAGCCTGATGGTGTGTTACTTTCACCGGGGCCAGGCGACCCCGATCTACCCTATCTGGAAAAAACTGTGTGTGGGCTTCTGGGGAAGAAGCCGATAATGGGCATCTGCCTCGGACACCAGCTCATCGCCCGCGCCTTTGGCGGCAGGACTTATAAACTCAAATTTGGACATAGGGGAGCAAATCACCCCGTGCGCGACCTGGAGAGCGGCAAGGTGAATATAACCGCCCAGAATCACGGGTTTGCCGTGGACGCTGATAGCATAAAGGGCGGACTCGAGGTTAGCCACATAAACCTCAACGATGGCACGGTGGAGGGGGTCAGGCACCGCGAGCTACCCCTGCTCTCGATTCAATATCACTCCGAGGCCTCCCCCGGCCCTCAGGACACCGTTAACGCCTTCGAACGCTTCCTGGAGATGGTGAGGGGGTAGGGGATGAACAAAAGCGAAGCTTTGAAGCAGCTTAAAGAGGCTCTTAAAGAGGATCCAGAGCTTCTCAAGCTAAGCCATGAAAACTCCAAGCGTAATATGTGGGTCTATAGAGTGGACAATATTTTAAAAGAGGGCTTCGGCCCAGACTCTGACGAACTTAAACAATTTGTTGAGGGCGTGCCACGAGATGAACTTAGGGGAAGCGATCGTGAGTTACAGAAATCGCTTAACAGCAGGTTAATGCGACGAGCAACTATCATACGATCAATCATTGAAAAGCATGAACGACAAAAGGAGATGGTTAAACCCGAGGATCTGGAGTTCTACAAAGAGCTTCAAGACTGGCTCAAAGAACTGGAGTCGTTCCAAGAGCAGCTTTATGGAGGCAACGTGCCTCGTGATAAACTAGAGCCGATGAGGGATAAACTTATTCGGAGCGCCCCTAAATTTAAACGACGAGTCATTGAACTTACGGGAAAGCACTACGTAGAGCAATTTGGAAGGACATCTGATGTTTGGGACGAGGCGCTGTCTCCAGGTGTGTATGACGGCTTTAATTGGCGTAGTCGTTCGGCCTTGAATGCGCTAGTTGACTGTGTCAACGAAGCGCTAGGAGTTTTGGAAGCGGGAGAAAGTGTAACAAGCGTCCCATCACGATATGAGCGCACAAGCCCCGTCTATTGGGCTGAGCGTTTCTGGCGCTGGAAACCAGTGTCAACTGCTGTTGCTTGGGTCAAGACAAACCGTCTGCTAAGCGGGATAATAACTGGAGTTATAGTTGCGATCATCATAGCCTTATTGGGGTATTTTTTTGAATTGTTAAAATAAGCAAAATCCGGGTCGTGAGGGATAGAAAATAGTTGTTAGGAGGCCAATATGATCTTCATTTCTTGTAGTTTTGACCCTTTTTCAATGCCCTATGGCGAGTTTATACATTCACTCTTCCAACAATATGGCGTAGATGCATACATTGCAAAACACCCAGCTTCGGGAAGTTTGCCTGAAGTTTTGAAGTCCTACGTACAAAAGTCAGAGGCTATGGTTGCTCTTGTGACTCAGCAAGAAAGTCCTTGGCAGCAGACAGAAATTACATGGGCTTACGATTTCAGTAGACCAGTATATGGAATTGTTCAGGAAGGAATCGATGTTAGGGGTATCCTTCCTTACATAACGGTATACAAAACTTTCTCTCCATCATACCCTGATACTTTGAAAGAAGCTATTGAAGAAATCGTTGTCTCAATTTCCGAACTGAAGAAGAGGAAGCAGCAACAGCAGCGGAATCTTGTGACAGCAGGGCTTGTGATACTAGGATTATGGGCTATAACCAAGGGTGAATGAGCGATTATGCCTAAAATCTCCAAAGTCCTGGTAATCGGTTCCGGGCCCATCGTCATCGGGCAGGCGGCGGAGTTTGACTACGCCGGAATTTAAGCAGGATAGGCTGGAGCATCCGCTCCAGCCAATGAAAGGGAAATGGAAGGAGCTTTACAAGCTGAGGAAGCAAGGACAGTGTATAAAAGCCTTCCAAAATTCGATGACAATTCATATATCCATTTTATTACCACAAATACCTACAGGAATTATCCCTACTTTCAGGATGAAGAGTTCTCACAGATTCTTCTGGAGGAATTGCGATTCTACAGCGGAAAGCTCGGCTTTACACTAATAGGCTATGTGATAATGCCCAGTCATCTACATCTTCTGCTGTGGTGGGACAAGGATGAACAAACCATGTTGAACATCTCAACAATAATGCAACGGGTAAAGGGAGCAACTGCGAGACGCATCATCGCCCTTCTTCGGGGTAGGTCGGAGCATCCGCTCCGCCCACTCTCCCAGAGCCGAGAGCAGATGCTCTCGGCTACCCAAGAAAGCGTAGAGTCCAATGCGCACAAGCGAAATATCAAGCATCGTCTGTGGCAGCGAGGCTTCTATGACTTCAACATTTACAGCGAGGAAACACTTTTTCAGAAACTTGACTATATCCACAACAACCCTGTGAGAGCCGGACTGGCTGCCTCACCAGGCGATTACAAGTGGTCAAGCTATCCTTTGTATACTTCTAGGAGGAACATATGGTGGCTAAAGCAGGGTCAACGGCAGGGAAAGATGTCCAAAATCTCTAAAGTCCTGGCCATTGGCTCGGGCCCCATCGTCATCGGGCAGGCGGCGGTTTGCGCTATAATGTGACCAAGTAAGTGACCAATTTGGAGGTGTGGCATGATTCCTGAGATTGTAAGTGTAGCTAAGGCTAAGGCTCATCTCAGCGAGCTGGTCAAGGAGGCCAAAGAGGGCAAGGTCTTCGAGGTGATAAATCGCTCCCAACCCATGGCTATTCTCATCGGCGTGGAGGAGTATAAAGCCCTCCTGGAAGAAATCGAGGACCTGGAGGATGCCGTAGCCATCCTTGAGGGGAAACTTGAGGGAGATGAGACTCGCATGCCCTGGGAGCAGGTGAAAGCCGAATACTGGGCAAAACATCCCGAAGAGGCCAAGGGTGTATAGCATTGAGTTTGAGAGGCAGGCGTGGAAAGATCTGCGGCGGCTTCCACCGAAGCAGATGCGCCAAATTCAGGAGAAGATAGATAGCTTGGCCGAAAATCCGAGACCTCATGATTCAAAGAAGGTTAAAACAATTCCCGGCTACTTAAGGATAAGGAGTGGTGAATATCGAATTCTCTATCAGGTGGATGATGGAGAAAAGCTGGTCATCATCGCCCGCATCAGACATCGCCGTGAGGCTTATAGATGAGCTCCAAAATCTCTAAAGTTCCGGTCATCGGCTCGGGGCCCATCGTCACCGGGCAGGCATCTAGTGCGGTGTATAAATACAAACAGGAAAAGAAGGAGGCAAGATGACGGCATTTCTTAAAGTTATCTATGTCCTGGCCATGGCGGCCCTCCTTACTATGCTTGTCGCTTTTGGCATCCCTACTTTCTATGAAGCGCCCGAATTTCAAGCGTCCGAGCCTCCCAACCCTCCTGAGGGATGGGACTGGTCAGCACATCCATATCCATACGACGTATGGGTCTGGCCAGCATATCCATATCCACACGAAATCCCCGCAGAGCAGGAATGGACAGAGGAGGAACAGGAGTATTGGGAAGCCTATCAAGAGTGGGAAGAGGAGCAGCATGAGTGTTGGGAAGCCTACTGGGACGCAATGAGGGTTTATCACAGAAATGTATTGTTCATTGCATATCCTTTCGGCTTGCTGTTCGTTATCCTTGGCTTGGTGCTTCCGCATAGGTTGGATATTATGAGAACCGGACTGCTGCTGGGCGGTGTGGCAACAATAATATATGCGGTTTTACAGGGCTTTGGCGATATAAGTAACGCGCTGAGGTTCGGTGCTATTGCTATTAGCCTGGTTGTTCTCATCTTCCTTGGCTACAGGACACTTATTGAACGGGGGCAACCTGCCGAGTCCACAGCAGAGGAAAAAGAGGGTGTCTAAGATAAACAAAGTCCTAGTCATCGGCTCGGGCCCCATCGTCATCGGACAGGCGGCTGAGTTTGACTACGCCGGCACCCAGGCGTGCAAGGCGCTCCGCGAGGAGGGCGTGACTTCGCTACTGGTGAACTCCAACCCGGCCACTATCATGACCGACGAGGGCATCGCCGATATCGTCTACATCGAGCCGCTCACCGTTGAGGTGATAGGGCGAATAATCGAGCGGGAGCGCCCTGACGGACTCCTCCCCACCCTGGGTGGGCAGACAGGGCTCAACCTGGCTGTTGACCTTGCCAATGCCGGCATTCTCGACAAATACAATGTGCGCTCTCTGGGCACTCCCATCGACACCATCCGTAAGGCGGAAGACAGACAACTCTTCAAGAAGATGTTGATGGATATCGGTGAGCCTGTACCCGAGAGCACTATCGCCACCAGCATGGAGGAGGCACGCCAGGCAGTCGACACTATCGGTCTGCCGGTGGTGATCCGCCCCGCCTATACTCTTGGCGGCACCGGCGGTGGCCACGCCTCCACTATGGATGAGTTTGAATACATCGCCGCCATCGGGCTGGCGGTAAGTCCGGCCCACCAGATCCTGGTGGAGAAAAGCGTTGTCGGCTGGAAGGAGATAGAGTATGAGGTGATGCGCGATGCCGCCGACAACTGCATCACCATCTGCAATATGGAAAACATCGACGCCATGGGAGTGCACACCGGTGATAGCATTGTCATCGCTCCGTCTCAGACCCTCTCGGACAACGAATATCAGGCGCTGCGCTCGGCCAGCATCAGGATAATAAAAGCGCTGGGGGTGGAAGGCGGCTGCAATATCCAGTTTGCTCTCGCCCCCCATCCCATGCTTGCAGACCATTGGCCGCCAGGTGGCAGCGGCAACCTCTATGAACATGTGAAGGACGGATGCCCCCCATACTATGTCATCGAGGTCAACCCACGCGTCAGCCGCAGCTCGGCCCTGGCCTCCAAGGCAACAGGCTATCCCATCGCCCGCGTCGCCGCCAAGATCGCCGTTGGGAAAAGGCTGGATGAGATCGTCAATCAGGTAACCGGCAAGACGATGGCCGCCTTCGAGCCGGCGCTGGACTACATGGTGGTCAAAATCCCCCGCTGGCCCTTCGATAAGTTTGCCTCCGGCGATCGCTATATCAGCACCCAAATGAAGGCTACTGGCGAGGTGATGGCCATCGACCGCACCTTTGAGGCAGCGCTGCAGAAAGCGGTGCGCTCCCTGGAGATAGGAGGTAAGTCCCTACTCTGGGAGGACCCGAGCTGGAAGGACGAGTCCCCACTCGAGCCCAGCGACCTCCGCCTTTGGTCCATTATGGCCTCGTTGAGGCGAGGAGTGAGCCCCGACCGGTTGGCAATAGAGACGGCCATCGACCCATGGTTCATGTACAAGCTCAACAACATCGTCCAGATGGAGAGGCGTCTCCTCTCTGAGCCGCTGACCCCACAACTTCTCTGGGAGGCAAAGCGCCTTGGATTCTCCGATGAGCAGATCGGAACACTGGCAGACAGGTTGCCAGAGCAGGTCCGCGACCTACGTTATAACTGGCAAATCATCCCTGTGTACAAGATGGTGGACACATGCGCTGCTGAATTCGACGCCGAGAGCGCCTACTTCTACAGCACGTACGAGAGGGAGAATGAGGCTGAGCCTCTGACGGGGGATAAAGCAGTGGTCATTAGCTCAGGCCCCATTCGCATTGGTCAGGGGATTGAGTTCGACTATTGCTGTGTTCACTCCTCCTGGGCCCTTCAAGAGGCGGGTTATAAGAGCATCATTATTAATTCTAATCCAGAGACAGTGTCCACCGACTTCGATACATCGGATCGCCTCTACTTTGAGGCTCTGGATGAGGAAAGCGTGCGCGATGTCCTTGAGAATGAGGGGATTGCTTCCACCCCCACGATGGTGCAATTCGGCGGGCAAACGGCGATCAATCTGGCAGAGCCCCTATTCCGCAGTGGCATGCCCATTCTTGGCTCCAGCGTCGATGCTATCGACGAAGCGGAGGACCGCCACCGCTTTGAAAACCTGATGAACCGACTTGGTATTCCCCAGCCTCCTGGTTCCACGGCCACCTCCGTCGAAGAAGCGCTCAATGTAGCCAAGCTCATCGGCTACCCCGTTCTCGTCCGCCCCAGCTATGTGCTGGGGGGTAGAGCAATGGAGATCGTTCACAACGCCACTGAGGTAATTCACTACATGAAGCTTGCTATAGAGACGCACTCTAGACATCCTGTGCTCATAGACAAATACCTTGAGGGAAAAGAAGTGGAGGTTGATGCCATTTGCGATGGAGAGCAGGTGCTCATCCCGGGAATTATGGAGCATATCGAGCGGGCTGGGGTGCACAGTGGAGATTCTATGGCGGTCTATCCTGCCTTAAGCCTCACCAATGATGAAGTGCAAACCCTAGTGGAATATTCAACACGTATTGGGTTAGGGCTTCATGTGAAGGGGCTGATGAATATTCAATATGTGATCATGCCCGGGGACGGGGGCTCATCAGTCTATGTTCTGGAGGTCAACCCGCGGGCGAGTCGAACCATCCCATTCATAAGCAAGGTTACTAGAGTGCCCATGGTTCGGATAGCGACCAAGGTGATGCTGGGACAGAGCCTGAAGGAGCAGGGCTATAAAGGGGGGCTTTGGAAAACGCAAAATCTGGTCGCCATTAAGGCACCAGTTTTCTCCATGTCCAAGCTGGGTGGTGTGGATACCTATCTCGGCCCTGAGATGAAATCGACAGGTGAGGTTATGGGAGTGGACTACACCTTTGGCGCCGCCCTGGCAAAGGCACTATTGGCTGCCGACCTGATGCTACCTTCGGAGGGCTCGATCCTGCTGAGCATTGCTGACCACGATAAGCCGGAGGCACTGCCCATCATACGACAGCTCTCTTCTCTGGGTTACAACCTGTATGCTACTGAGGGCACGGCGGCGATGATTGAGGCAGAGGGTATGCCAATAACTATGATAAGTAAGAAGCTGGGCGAGGGACACCCCGATATCTTGGACGTCATTCGTGATGGCACCGTCAAAGGAGTGGTCAATACCGTTACCGGGGAGCGAGGTCCCTTAGCCGATGGCTTTCAGATTCGCCGCGTCGCCGCAGAGAAGCGGGTCCCCTGTTACACCTCACTCGACACGTTGAAGGCCGCTGTGGAGGCTTCGACTAATGGAGAACAAAGCTTTTCTGTCCAGCCCTTAAGGGAATATCTAACGGAACAAAAAGGGTGATCGCTTGAAGCAGGTTCTTGCAACTGTTCTCTCAAACAGCGAAGTACTACCCGATATTCACCTCCTATG
>JAUWRG010000024.1 GCA_030610655.1 Dehalococcoidia bacterium | reverse complement strand
GACACATAACCATCCCAACGTGAAGTTGTGGCTGCAAAAGCATCCTCGGTTCCACTTGCACTTTACGCCGACAGCTTCCTCCTGGCTGAACTTGGTGGAGCGATGGTTCGGAGAGCTTACCCGCAAGCGAATTCGAAGAGGCGTCTTCAAGAGCGTGCCAGACTTGATTGCAGCCATTGAGGAATTCATCCAGATCAATAACCGGAACCCTAAGCCTTTTGTTTGGACCAAGAAAGTCGATGAAATCTTGGAGAAAGTCGGCCATTGTAAAGCCGTTGTTGAGACACTACACTAGCTCCTTTCCACTTCTGAACATTATGTCCAGCTTCTCTTCAAGGCACCCAGCAACCCTGTCGGGTCTGTAACCAGTCAGCTTAGCCAACTCTTTGAATCAGCCTTTCGAGTACTCTCCGCCAACCGAGTGGCAACCTGCCGAGTTCGTCCTGACGGAGTTCGGTGAGTTCAAAGTACAGGTCTCTGATCTCGGCCTTAAGGTTGGACAGTGCCTCTGCTTCACTGGATCCCACACCGTACACTTCTATTTCAGGGAAGCTGGCTATGACCTCATCCCCTGTCTCTTCGATTACCACAGGTATAGCATGCACAACCTGCAGGTTATCGCCAACGTCAAAGATACTGGTCTCCTTCACTACGGGCCTTTCCTCCAACATGCGGTGCAAGCTCTCGATTCTCTCTTTGCATGACATCAGTTCGCGCTTCATACGCTCAACAGAGGAAGCCAAGGTGCGAAGTTCATCAGCCATCCGTGTCGAAGACAGTTCCCCGGCAATGATTGGGCGCCGGATGTATTCGCTCATCGTGAGGCCCAGTGCATCCAGCTGAGTCCTGAAACGGGTTCGACTCACACGAACTTTGTACGTAGTCGATGGGAATTCTGAGGCCCGTACCTTCCCCCGCGAAGTTTTCCGAAGAAATGTTTCTACCTCTTCGTGGATACCTGGCTCTCGGCCAGAAACCTTCTCTTGTGCCATTCGTTACCCCTTTAGGATGAATTTTTCAGATATCGACCTCACCCTCTCGATCACTTCGTCGATCAATGTCTCCCTTATTTGGGTCTGTAGATTGAAAAAAACCATCTCCGTCAATCTACCACTCTCTACTACTCCGAGCATTACGCTATAATCACCCCATTCGCTATCTTGCTTTGTTAGAATCACGGCAGCGACTTCATCGAATGGCATGTTAGGTGACTCCAGCAGTTTCAACGGCAAGGGAATTATCGGCCTCACTTTGTCACGCTTAGTGAAAGAGAAACTCACTTGGCAGTCTAGGCCTACGGATTCATCTACGGTAAAGAGGGCGCCAAGAAGGTCTGCGGTGCCTGGAATTCCCTTGCGAAGCCGTACTGATCCGATTTCGTAGTTGATCTCGATTTGATAGATATTGTTCGCCCGGTCTTTCTCTTTGAGCCAATGCCAAGCCCTGTATCTCGCATTGCCGATCTTGTACGTATCTAAGAAGACGCTATCATTGTCTTCGTCGGGCGGCGAGATTTGTCGTATTCCACTCACTACGTTGACTGGAAGCGTCAAAGTAAAGGAGATGTGCATCTCAGTAATGTGATGCTGCTTTAAGTGCGGCTGCATTGTCAGAACGCCTATTTCTCTATTTCCATTCTATATCATATCATATGACTAACCATAACAACAGTCGGGCGGAGAATAGGTTTCGGCGATTGTTGGTCGCGACAAGCCACATGATAGCCCTTGAACACACTCGCTGTCAACTGCCTAACGCTTTATTTTTGCCTGATGCCTTTTTGAATATCTGTTGCGACATATTATAATTCTGCCTGCTTTGCCCTATTCATCCCTGGAGTTTGGCATCATGGCTCAAGCACCTCAACGTGCCCTGAATTTCTTGCCGCCGTCAATCCTGAGGTGGCAGTGATATCGGTGGGTGCCGATAATCCATTTGGTCATCCCAGCGAAGAGGTCATGGCGAGGCTCAGCGAAAGGCTTGGGGAGGGTAGGGTCTACATAACGTCGGAGAGTGGAACCATCACCTTCACCACCGATGGCAAACGGCTGTGGGTTGAGACGGAGCGATAAATTGATAATTTTTGCGCTTAAGTGCTATACTTTCTGTAATCAAGGTTGTTAATGTAGAAATGAGGTGGTTGATGTGAAGACTTTTCAGGTGATTCGTGGAGGCATTGTTTTTGAGCTTCAATCTGAAGACGAAGGCGGCTATACCATAACCGTTCCCTCCCTGCCTGGGTGCATCTCTTATGGCGAAACATTTGAGAAGGCGATGGAGATGATAAAAGACGCTATGGAAGGTTGGTTAGCTGTGGCCAGAGAAGAGGGTGTGCCCATACCAGACCAGTTTGAAACTATTGAACTCGCCGCCCTGTGAGGATTCCCAATTTGAAGCGAGAATTGGATTCAGTAAACAACAATTTAGTTGTTCTTGGGGTTACACACATGATTGATTCAAATGTATGTGACATCTGCGGAAGTGACAAACACCCATATGCCCACTTCTGTAAACGCTGTAAAAAGCTAGTTGATCGGGTCGATATTCGCAAAAAGGCAGATAAAGATGCTCGCGCCAAAGCTTTAAAGGAAGCGTGGGAAGGGGAAGCCTTCAGTTGCTACTACACCGGCGTTAAGCTTGTTGAGGATAACCCCAAAGATCCACGTTACCTGACCTTCGACCACCGTACTCCACGTATAGAGAGCGATGTCGTCGTCACAGCTGCGTTGATCAATGACATGAAAACGGATATGACAGAGGATGAATTTAAGGCGACAGTGATTCAGCTGAATAGCCGTTTTGCAGGTGGCTCGTTCGATGGGAGTGTTTTCGATTTAAAGTACTGGAAACGTTGATAAGTACTCCAAAATCGTATGAGAACTCATTCCAACTTTCATGACTTAGAGCCTCCAAATGAAGTCGAACGTACAATTTTCTGAATAACTAACTAGGTTTTCAAACAAGAGAGCACGTTCTTCTACAAAACAAACTGTTTAAATTAGCCACAAAGAGTCTTTTAAACGTGACACGATTGCACAATCAATCGGATTGTGACTCAACAATTCGTCAGAATGTTACTTTATGAATTCTTGGTCGTGTAGCACTTACAATAATTTGAGAAGAAGGGAATGTTGGTGTAGAATGAACCGTGATTTCACAATCTAGCTTCGTTCCGTAGTAAACTGACGAAAATAGCACCAAATCCACACTGGGCAACTGGAGGCTTCTATGACAAATGCGATAGACCTAGAATTTTATATCGAGCATCGCAAAGAGGAGCGGTATCTTGAGTACAAGCGCTCGATGATATGGACTGATGATGATACTACTAAAGTGAAGGTTGCCAAGGCAATGATGGCAATGTCTAATTTGAGAAATGGCGGAGTCATAGTGATCGGTATGAAGGAGATAGGAAGAGGTGTTTGGGAGCCGGATGGTATATCTGCGCAGCAAGTCACGTCGTTCAATCACGATGACATCGCTCAATGGGTTAATGACTACGCCGTTCCGGCTGTCCAGTTTACAGTCGATCCATTCGTGTCCGACAAGAACCAATTTGTCATCATCCAGGTGCGTGAATTTGACAGTGTCCCTACGGTCTGTCGGAAGCAGAAGACAATAGGAGGAGGTGACGCCTTAAGGGTTGGCGCCATCTACTACAGGAGCAATCGCAAGAACGAATCTGCCCCTGTCTCATCTGAGGAGGACATGAGAGAGCTCATCACACTGGCGGTGGATAAAGGGGTCGCCCGGGAAGTGAGGCGCTTGCACGAACTAGAATTGGTCGGGGCCGATTCAGACCTACAGGAACGCAGTGCGCTGAAGTTCGCGCAGGAGAGAGAAGACCTGTGAGTAACGAAGAACTGGTGGCGGAAATAAAATCCCGAGGCTACTGGCGTGTCGAAATCCACTCGACGGAATATCAGGACAACAGGTTGTCGAGTCGCGCCGCAATGCAGGACCTCCTGAGTAGTGCCACGGTGTCACTGCGGGGTTGGCCGTATCCCTATTTTCGCGCTGACGAGACCACCTATAACGGCAAATGGCTGGAGGGCCAAGTAGATTGGTCTCATTTCAGAGAATACTGGCGCTTATACGAGAGTGGTCAATGGCTTCACTATCTTGGCTTACCAGGGGCATGGATAGCACGTGAAAAGCTGTTCGAAGGCCAGTCGCCTTTGCCGCCTCCACACTCTGGCTATATTCACGTAAGGAAGGACGTACTTTATACATTGACCGAGATTCTCCGCTTTGCCGTGGGGCTGGCGCAGGGTGGTGTCTTCGACTCCACTGCCTTTCTGTCCATCCAGATTCACAATACCCGCGATTATATGTTGTTCGAGAGCTTCGAGCGATTCTTCCCTCACGAGTATGTGAATCAATCGGATAGACCTATTGAGCAACAGAAGAGCGTGCCGGTTGGTCAATTAGCTGCTATTGCCGACCAAATAGCATTGGAGATGGCTATCGAAGTGTTCTCTGTCTTCGGTTGGATCCCCGGTGAGGCCGCTGTTCGGACTCTGGCTGAGGATCAGAAGAAACTTGTTGAGCGAAGGCTGTAAAGGCTAGCAAACCAATCCAGACTCCGAATTGAGTTAAGCAGCCAGTCACTGTTCTCAATTTACGTAACAATCAGC
The DNA here is from genome assembly GCA_030610655.1 of Dehalococcoidia bacterium. GTDB lineage: Bacteria > Chloroflexota > Dehalococcoidia > E44-bin15 > E44-bin15 > DAOUVR01. The sequence goes on along the minus strand of JAUWRG010000024.1, from coordinate 18,653 downwards.
CATATCGTTAATTGGCATCGCCGCAACGTCTATCGCTTATTGACCAGGAGAAGCCATCAGACTCAACCTCGTTGATGCTGGCGATATAGCCGCACTAGCCTAATCAACCCCACGCCTTGCCAAATGAGAATCCCGACAAGCACCGCAAACTTTCGACCACACGGGCAAAGCTTCGGCGGAATCTTAGAAACATTTATATTCACCATGTCACTTTGCTCCCGGTGCCATTCTTATGTTCAAGTCTTATCCTTATCAAGCTGCATTCAAGTCAGCCTGACACTAATATTTGTCATTAGTATTCCCACTCTGTCCATATTTCATAGTGGTCTGGACACTGCTCATCATAGTAAGGCACGTCGAAATTAACGGATTGGCCAGGGCTCAGGTCACCAATGTAGTCCGACCACGTATCAAGTTTTTTATTCAGAGCATTATACCACTCAACCTTGATGAATACTTCGCTTACATCTGCATCGCTGATATTCTTAGCCACACCAGTTATATGGCAATCGCAGTATCCAGAGATGAGCTCGCACCCCTCACTATGATGCAAGATCTGGACTTGGGGCGTGGATGCAGGTGTGGGGGTGAGTGTTGGTGTTGGCGTGGGCGTCGCTGCTGGCTCAAACCTGCCTGTCACGACAGTAACAACAATGACAACAATAGCGATTGTGAGAATAAGAATTATACCGAGAATAACCTTGGCTGCCATCTCATTTTGTCTACAATCCAGAGTCTTGCGAAACCGTTGGGTTGTGCTCGACTACCGAAGTCCCTCTCTGAGGGAACAATAGAGTTTCTATCAAATTCTAACCCCATTTCTCACTTGCCCAACAGGTCTCCAACCATGCTTCCGACATACTCGGCTATAGCTGGGGAAGCTGTCAGACCCGGAGACTCAATCCCGATGAGATTTATGAATCCTGGTAGGCCTTTATCCGTTTCATCCCTGATTACGAAGTCCTTGACATCTTCACCGGGCTTTTGAATCTTTGGCCTGATCCCGGCCATTTCAGGTTCCAGGTCATCATACTCGATGAAGGGCAGGAACCTTCTTACCGAATCATAGAAAAGTTGTTTGTGCTGGGTGTCAACAGCATAATCTATGCTATCTACGTACTGGACACTGGGCCCCAGTTTCATCCTGCCTTCTATATTAAGTGTTGCATGGATACCGACGCCGGTCAATTTGGGCGGTGGCACTGGATATATTAACCTGCTGACCAATTTGCTTTTAGTGCTGCTTACGCTGAAGTAATCCCCTTTGCAGTAGTGTAGCTTATACCCCGCTTCGACTATATCAATTCCAGCTAGCTCAGCCACTCTATCACATTGGAGGCCAGCGCAGTTTATTACGATTCTGGTGGCAAAGGTGAATCTTCCCGTGCTGTCCTCTACCGTAACTCTATATCCATTGGCGGCTTTCTCTATTCCAACTACTTCTGTTCGGTAGGCTATCCGAACCCCCTCTTCCTGTAGTCTGGCGACGAAGTGTCTCATCAACGCATGGGAATCGATGATGCCGCTTGATGGGGACAGAATTGCCGCAATACCTTCTACATTCGGCTCTAATTCTTTTAACTCGCGTTTCGACAGTATCGTTAGATCCTCTATACCATTTCTCTCGCCTCGCTCCAGCAAGCTTTGCAGTTCCCCAGTTTCTTCATCGGTTGCCGCCACTATCAGCTTTCCTAATCTTCTATGAGCAATGCCATACGTCCTACAAACCTCATAAAGCATACGATTTCCATCGACACACATTGTTGCCTTGAGTGAGCCCTCAGGGTAGTATATGCCAGCGTGAATAACCCCGCTCTGCCTGCTGCTTGTTTCCAGGCCGAATGTTTCATTCTTTTCCAGCACATAGACTTCCCTATCTTCGCTGGCTACTTGTGCCGCTATTGCTAGCCCGATTACACCAGCCCCAATAATGGTGATAACAACTTCGTGCATCATGTTACAGCGCTTTCTGTTGAAGAGAAACTATCATTAGATTGATGGCTGAGCAAATTCGATTGTGCCTTGTCTCACGAAGAATTAGAGTTCCTGTCGACCATAACTATAGCACATTGCCTATAATGGCTGTGGTTTACTATTTGTCCAAAAAGGGCAGTACGGTTTAAATTTTAGTTATGTATTGAACCAGAAGGCCACGTTGTCAAGTTGCTGCCGTCTGAGGTACTGATCGGTCTGCTTTTATTTGAAGGGATGCGAGTAAGAGAAGTAATTCATTGCATGCCATCTTGGATACGAAATGGCGAGGCCACTATCCCTACCGAGCAGCCCTGCGATTGCAAAGTGTGTGCCAGTAATTGCTACTGGAAGCCAAAATCGGCGGCCGGCTCTATGGTTATCAACATAGCCAAAACCTATGAGCCCCACATCTTCCAGTATTACCAAAATTCACCAGAGGGACTGGGATATACTAGGCAGGCGGCTAGTAAGCGTGTTAAGAGTTTAGCTAAACAAGCCGATATAACCCTACCTGAGCACCCACGCCTTGAGGGCAACCGCAGCCACAATATTCGCTACAAACGACTTCAACGCAGCGGAACTCTGCCTTGTTGTGGGCTGGACTGACATTGCCCGGGCTTGGCATTAAATCCAGATCGCCCAGGCGAGACAGGGTATGGTGGCCAAGATGCGGAAGCTATACAAATGAGCTCCATTCATAATTCAACGTTGGACCCAAAAACAGCGGTTGAAAGCTCTGGGCCATTTTTGCGGGTTGAAGAAATAGGCCACGCGGTGTTTTTAGCTCCTTTGTTCCCCTGCGGCAGAGGAAAATGAGGGCAAGATTTGTTTTGCTGAGCCCCTTTGCTTGTCCTTGTCCCTCCTCTACAAGCTTTGGTCGGGGCCCATCTATCCAAGCCTACATGCCAACCCCACAGTCTGCCTCGATCATAAAGCCCAATTATTATCGCAGTTTTTCTCCAATGTACAACTTTTGTAATACACGGGCTGTTTCAAGTTCCCCGTGCTAAAATACGCGCCAGCACAACCCCTTACTGAACAATAGCCCCCCTTGCAGTTTATGCCTGTGTATAACTATTGACACGTATTCATCTGTCTGCGCCCTTGCTTTGTAGAACCAACAGGGAGAGGGAGTATCAGGATAGGGTACAGGTACTTGAACCTTGGTGGCATTTATGTTACGTTAGGGAGGTGTAGAAGAAGAGGACTATGGATGAGAAAAGGAAAGATGAGTAGTGCACATTAGAGCCATTCTAGACGGGGAGTTGATGTATTTACTTGAAGGGACTATTAGCAAGCGCATAGTGATAGGGGTGATGCATCGCTCCTTTTTTGTGGCAACTAATTACAAGGTAGGGAGATAAGAATGATGGCGTTAATTCCTTCTAAGGAAGTAGTAGATGTGGTGCTTGAAGCGGGTGGCGAACCGCTTAAATTATGCTATCAATGCGGCCTTTGTACCGCTACCTGTCCCTGGAATCTGGTGAGGAGTTTCAGCATCCGCGGGATGGTGCATCAGTCGCAACTGGGATTGGTCGATTTCGAAAGTGAAGATATATGGCTTTGTGCTACCTGCAACACCTGCGTTAAGCGGTGTCCTCGAGGTGTGGAAATAATAGATATTATGCGGGCACTACGCAAAGTCATAGTAGAGATGGGAGTAGCCAAAGTCCCCGATGCACTACGGCTCTCAGCGAAAAACGTCTCTGTTACAGGTAATCCACTAGCGGAATTGCAGGAGAAACGCGCAGATTGGGCAAAAGACCTAGATGTAAAGCCATTTATCGAGGGCACCGAGTTACTATATTTCCCCTGCTGCTACCCGGCATACGAGCCGAAAGAGAAAGGAATAGCCCGTGCCACAGTCGGTATCCTCAACGAAGCAAGGGTGGATTTTGGCATCTTGGGGGTTAAGGAAAGCTGTTGTGGCGACCTAGTCCGTAAATCGGGGAATGAGACAATATTTCGACGCCTAGCCGAGAGTAACATTAAAGCTTTTACAGAAAATGGTGTCAAGCGCATCCTTGTTAGCTCCCCACATTGCTATAACACCTTCAAGAATGAATATCCCGATTTTGGGGGCAATTTTGAGGTGATTCATTCTACCCAATATCTATTAGAGCTAGTAAAAGAACACAGGATAGAATTCGCTAAGGAGTTAAATAAAAGGGTTGTCTATTCCGATCCATGCTACCTGGGGCGTCATAATGATATATATGATGAACCCCGTGAGGTTCTCCAGAGCATCCCGGGTTTGGAGCTGGTTGAGCTGCCGGACTTTCGGGAGGAGGCCCTTTGCTGTGGTGGAGGAGGGGGAAGGATTTGGATGGAGACCAAAAAAGGGGAAAGATTCTGTGACTTGAGGCTAGAGCAGGCAATCGAATTAGGAGCTGAGGTCTTGGCTGTTGCCTGTCCCATATGCATGTGCATGTTTAAGGATAGCCAATTAACTGTAGATAAAGGCGAGTCTATCGAAGTTAAGGATGTTACAGAATTAGTTCACGAGGCAATCTAGCAGGTTCAGGGGTAAATATGGAAGGTAGAAGGATTGGTGTTTATGTTTGCCACTGCGGGTTAAATATTGCCGGCACAGTGGATGTTGAAGAGGTAGCTAAATATGCTGCAACTTTGCCCTCGGTGGTAGTATCCCGTGATTATCACTATATGTGCTCTGACCCGGGGCAAGCGCTCATCAAGGACGATATCAAAGAGTGTGGAATCAATCGAGTTGTGGTTGCTTCTTGCTCACCCAGAATGCATGAGCTTACCTTCCGCAACGCCTGTCAAGACGGAGGGTTAAACCCATATTTACTTGAGCATACGAACATCAGGGAGCATTGTTCCTGGGTTCATGAAGATAAGGCAGCAGCAACAGAGAAGGCAAAGGCATTAGTTCGGGCGGCGGTAAAACGAGTTTACTATCACGAGCCACTTGAGGTCAAGGAAGCACCGGTTAACCCAAATGTCCTCGTTGTGGGAGGAGGGATTGCCGGGATGCAGGCGGCTTTGGATATCGCCAACGGCGAGCATCAGGTGTATCTGGTGGAGAGGGAACCATCAATCGGCGGGCATATGATCCAGCTTGACCGGACCTTCCCTACATTGGATTGCTCTGAATGCATCCTCACCCCAAAGATGGCTGAAGTTGGGCATCATCCCTTTATCGAACTTTTAGCTTATAGTGAGGTGGAGGAGGTTTCAGGGTCTATAGGCCAATTTAAGGTGAAGGTGAGAAAGAAGGCGAGATATATAGATGAGAGCAAATGTGTGGGCTGTGGCGTCTGTGAGGAGAAATGTCCCTGGAAGGTACCAAGCGAGTTCGAGATGGGCTTAGCAATGAGAAAGGCGATTTACATCCCATTTGCCCAGGCTATCCCCAATGTTGTCACTATAGATAAAGACCTTTGTGTCTATATTCAGTCTGGGGGGAAGAAGTGCGGAGCCTGTATAAAGTTCTGTGAAGCGAATGCTGTAACCCCGGAGACCCTCCTTAATCAAAGCGATCAAATTGTTGAACTTGAGGTGGGCTCGATCATTGTGGCCACTGGCTACGACCAGTTTGACCCCTCCGTCGTGCCTCAATATGGTTATAAGAAGTATGACAATGTGTTAACTGGGCTTGAGTTTGAAAGGATAACCTGTGCTGCGGGACCTACGGGAGGAAAAATCCTGCTAAAGGATGGCACAGAACCTGAGAATGTAGCCATTATACATTGTGTCGGCAGCCGAGACCAAAACTATCATGAATATTGCTCCAGGGTTTGCTGCATGTATGGGCTTAAGTATGCTTATCTTATAAAAGAGCTTACGGGTGCCGATGTCTACGAATTTTATATTGACATGCGCTGCTTTGGAGAGGGCTTTGAGGAGTTCTATAAGCGTATTTCGGAGGAGGGGATCAAATTCATCAGGGGGAAGGTGGCCAAGGTTACTGACGTGGCCATAACTGAGGAGGAGAAGGGGAAGCTTATAGTCGTAGCTGAGGATACTTTACTGGGGAGTATGGTTCGAGTTCCGGTAGATATGGTCATCTTATGCGCCGCTTTAGAATCGCGGTCTGATGCTGATAAGGTCGCTAGCCTTTTCGGCCTCAACCGCAGGGCAGACGGCTTTTTCTTAGCGAGGCACGTTAAGCTTGACCCAGTGGCTACCCCAACGGATGGGATTTTTATCGCCGGCTGCTGTGAAGCGCCGAGAGACATCCCTGATACCGTAGCCCAGGCCGAAGCAGCAGCGGCTAAAGCCCTATCGCTGATAAGTAAAGGCAAAATCACACTTGAAGCTGCTGTAGCCACTGTAGATGAGGCTCAATGTCAAGGCTGTGGGCGCTGCGAAGAAATATGCACTTTCCACGCCCCAAAGGTCATTAGTAAGAACGGTGTTATGGTATCCACTATAAATGAGACATTGTGTAAGGGCTGTGGGGCTTGTGCCGTTGCCTGCCCGACAGGGGCGATATCTATAAGGCATTTCACCCAAGAGGAAATATTAGCCCAAGTTGGTGCTTTGATAGAGGTATAAGCAATGGCTGAATTTGAACCTCAGATTATTGCCTTTTGCTGTAATTGGTGCACCTATGCCGCAGCGGATTTAGCCGGAACAAGCCGGGTTCATTATCCGCCAAATGTCAAGATTGTGAGGGTGATGTGCAGCGGCATGGTAAATCCTATATATGTCCTTAAAGCATTTGAAAGCGGCGCTGATGGGGTTTTGGTTGCTGGCTGTAATCTTGTAGATTGCTATTACCTTGACGGCCCGGTAAAGTGTGATGCCATGTTTGCCATTTTGAAGAAATTGGTTCACATACTTGGTTTAGAGGATGAGCGCTTAAGGCGGGAGATGATATCCGCCTCTGAGGGGGTAGTATTTGCTCGGGTGGTTGAGGAAATGGTTGAGGGACTCAAGAAATTAGGTCCTGCACCGTTTAAAGTTAAGAAGGGTGCCGTAGTGTGAATTTATACGAGATCATTCAAGATACTAAAACCCATTATTGCTTGGAGTGTGGCAAATGCTCAAGCATATGTCCCATCTCAAGATATGACCCGCAGTACTCTCCGCGAGTAATGATAGAGGATGCCTTGTTTGGATTCGAAGAGGAGCTAATTCACAATCATAAGCTGTTCTCCTGCCTCACTTGTTACGCCTGCCAGCTCAAATGCCCCTCCGATGTGGATTATCCCCTCTTTATTCGTAAAACTCGGGAATTAGCCGCCGCCGCAGGGGAACACGGTGATTACGCCCACTCAGGCACCCTGCAATCCCTTGTTGGTCTTATGGCCCGCTCATCAATCAAGCAGAGGAGATTTGAATGGTTTTCCAATAGCTACCGCACCTCAGAGAGCAGTGATGTTATGTTGTTCATCGGCTGTTCCCCATATTTTGAGCCTGTCTTTGAAGACATCCCAGTGAGAACACTTGACATCGCTGAGGCAAGCCTAAAGATCCTTAATTCCCTGGGCATAGAGCCTTTGGTGCACCCTGATGAGAAGTGCTGCGGGCACGATGCCTTGTGGCTGGGGGATATGGAAACATTCAGGATATTAGCCGAGCACAATGCCGCCATTATAAAGGAAAGCGGCGTGAAAAAGCTCATCTTCTTCTGCCCTGAGGGCTATCGTACCTTCAAATTGGATTACCCCAACTATGTGAAGCTGGATTGTGAGGTTATGCATATCTCCGAGTTCCTGGCTCAGAGACTGGAAACCGAAGGCTTACGCTTTAATGAGGTCAAAAAGAAGGTCACTTATCAAGACCCCTGCCGCTTAGGCAGGCACTTGGGGATTTACGACGCTCCCAGAAAGGTGCTCGCCTCCATCCCCGGAATAGAGCTTGTGGAGATGGAACATATTAGGGAGGATTCCATCTGCTGTGGCACAAGCTGCTTCACTAATTGCGATTCGTATTCCAAGCAGATAAGGGTGGGGAGGCTGGTTGAAGCCAAAGCTACAGGGGCAGAGACTTTAATTACTTCCTGTCCCAAATGTCAGACTCATTTTAAATGTGCTATGGTAGCCAGAGGTGAAGAGAAGGGTCCTGAGGTGGAGATAGAAGTTATGGATCTGGCGAACCTAGTAGCCAATGCTATAGGGGGTTAAGAATGAGCAGAGGGAACGGCCATAAATCGGTCTTAGTAATTGGTGGCGGCATAGCCGGTATTCAAGCTTCACTGGACCTAGCTAATATGGGTCTTCAGGTATATCTAGTGGAGAAGTCACCCAGTATAGGGGGGAGGATGGCACAATTGGATAAGACCTTCCCCACCAATGATTGTGCCATGTGCATTCTTGCCCCGAAGATGATCGAAGCAAGTTCCCACGCTAATATAGAGCTTTATACTTACTCTGAAGCAGAAGAGGTCTCTGGGGAAGTGGGCAACTTCAGAGTTAAGATAAGGAAACGGTCGCCTTTTGTTGATTGGAGTAAATGCACCGGATGCGGTCTTTGTGAGGAGGGATGTCCGGTTATTTTGCCAAACGAATTCGATCAGGGGCTTGGGAAAAGAAAAGCTATTTTTGTCCTCTTCCCGCAGGCCGTCCCCAAGAAATATGTTATCGATAAGAGAGAAGAGCGTCCCTGTAAGGCAGCGTGTAAGGATGCTTGTCCTGCTCATACTAATGTGCTTGGTTATATAAAGCTTATTGCCGAAGGGGAGTTCGAAGAGGCTTATAAGCTTATAAGGGACACAAATCCGCTCCCCGCTGTTTGTGGTCGGATATGCTACGCTCCTTGTGAAGAAGTTTGTAATCGAGGGCAGCTTGATGAGCCTATGGCCATCCGCGACCTTAAGAGGTTTGCCGCCGATCATGTGAATATCGAGGAACTCGAGCTCCCGACCATTACAAAGACGGGTAAGAAGGTAGCGATTGTCGGTTCGGGCCCAGCAGGTCTTGCCGCGGCGAATGACCTTGCCATCAAGGGATATGGGGTGACTGTTTTTGAAGCCCTTCCCGAACCAGGGGGTATGCTTCGTGTCGGCATCCCCGAATATCGCCTTCCCAAGGAGGTTTTGCGGAAGGAGATAGGGTATATCCAAAAGCTCGGCGTAGAGATAAGGACGGGGGTTCGGGTCGGCAAAGATATCACCTTAGAAGAGATAAGGAAGGAATACGGTGCTATCTTCATTGGCACTGGAGCCCATGGTGGGATGAGACTGGGGGTGGAAGGGGAGGACCTCTCCGGGGTGATGGAGGGAATAAGTTTCTTGCGGGTGGTAAATCTTAGGGGGAAAGCAGAGGTAGGAAAGAGAACGGCGGTGATTGGTGGAGGGAATACGGCTGTAGACTGTGCCCGAACGGCAAAACGCCTTGGAGCAGAGGAGGTAAGAATAGTATATCGCCGCTCCCGCGCCGAGATGCCGGCTTCGGCAGAGGAGGTAGCAGCGGTGGAAGAGGAAGGGATAGGTATTGAGCTCCTAACTACCCCCACCCGCTTCTTCTCTGAGAATGGAAGACTTGCCAGGATGGAGTGCATAAGGATGAAGCTTGGGGAGCCGGATGCCAGCGGTCGACCCCGCCCCATCCCTATTGAGGGCTCAGAGTTTACTACCCCGGTGGATACGGTAATTGCCGCCTTAGGGCAGGTTCCGGAAACAGAATTTGTCACGGAGCTTGGAATCTCGCTCTCCCCGCGGGGCACGATAGGGATTGATCCTAAAACCAGGGCAACTAACATCGAGGGGGTATTTGCCGGTGGTGATGTAGTTACAGGGCCGGCTTTTGTGATCGATGCCATAGCGGCGGGTCAGAAGGCAGCTCGATCCATAGACTGTTATTTGAAAAGAGAGCCTGTTGCGGTTGAAGAGGAGGAAAGGGTGCCGGAGAAGCTCTCTGAGGAGGAGGTAGCGGATAGGCAGAAACGCTACCCATCTCAAAAACGGGTGAAGATGAGAGAGGAGCCCACCCAAGAGAGGGTTAAGGATTTTCGTGAGGTTTCCCTGGCTTATACTCCGGAGGAAGCAATAGAAGAGGCGTCACGCTGCCTAGCGGGGCTGATAGAAGGGTGCATTGAATGTCATGAATGTGAGAAGAGGTGTGAAGCAAAGGCGCTGGTCTACACGATGCAGGATGAGCACGTTGAGGTCGATGTAGGGGCGATAATACTCGCCACAGGCCTTGACCTCTATGATGTCTCACCGTTAACCGAGTATGGCTATGGAAAGATAAAGAATGTCATTACTGCTTTAGAATATGAGAGATTAACTGCAGCATCCGGCCCAACCTTTGGTGAACTCAGACGCCCCTCGGATGAGAAAATTCCAGAAAACATAGCTTTTATCCAGTGCGTTGGCTCCAGGGATTTCAGGCACAAAACATACTGCTCCGCAGTATGTTGTATGCATGCCACTAAAGAAGCCATGTTGGCCTACGAACATCATCCGGGGACAAAATCTACCATCTTTTATATAGACATGAGGGCGGTTGGGAAAGGGTTTCAAGAATATATCGCCAGAGCTCAGGAGGAGTACAATGTGACCTACATCAGGAGCCGACCGGGAAAGATAGAGGTCACTCCCGAGAATGATAACCCTATTATTTGGTATGAGGATACTACTACCAGTGAGACGAAGAAATTTGAGACTGAGCTGGTAATTTTATGCCAGGCGATGATACCTCGAAATGAAGAGGCAGCGAAAATTCTAGGCGTAAGCTTAGACGATTGTGGCTTTGTCGAAATCCCTGACAAGATATTCCACCCCCTGGATACCGCCAGGTCGGGCATCTTTGCCTGTGGCTACGCTCATAGCCCGAGGGATATCCCAGATTCTGTAACTCAAGCATCAGGGGCAGCAGCCAGAGTAGCTGAAGTTTTAGCAGGGGGCTCTTAGATGGGTGATGCTCCCTATTGGTGAGCTTGGAGAGCGTATTGCTGGGCTAACAGAACATATTACAAGGGTAGAGATTGACATAGACTGGCTAAAGAACGCTGTGAAGCGTCTAGATTCTCGGTTATAGTGGGTCTTAGGCTAAGTAGTAGTGCTTGGCTTTATAGATGTGCGTATAGCGCATTTGACTGAAGATAGAAAAATATGGAGGTACTTAGATGGCAGAGCCACGTATCGGAGTTTTCATCTGTCACTGAGGGATCAATATTGGGAGCATCGTGAATGTTCCTGAGGTAGTGGAGTATGTTAAGGGACTCCCAGACATAGTACATGCCGAGCGCAATTTATTTACCTGCTCTGAGGAGGGGATCTCGGCAATTAAGAAGGGGATAAAGGGGCATAATTTAAACCGTGTTATAGTAGCCTCCTGTACCCCCAGAACCCATGAGCCTCTCTTCAGGGCTGCCTGTGAGGAAGCAGGTTTAAATAAATATCTCTTCGAGTTTGTCAACATAAGGGATCAATGCTCTTGGGTACATATGCGTGAGCCGGAGAAAGCCACCCAGAAGGCTAAGGACCTTATTAGGATGGGGGTAGCCAAGGCAAGACTTCTTGAGCCGTTGGAGGAAGTTGAGACTCCGGTAATTCCATCATGCATGGTCATGGGTGGTGGTGTTGTTGGAATGAGTGCCGCCTTAAACCTGGCTGAGCAGGGTTTTGAAGTTCATCTGGTGGAAAAAGGAAAGGGGCTTGGCGGCACACTGCTCGATCTCTATAAGCTCTTTCCTACAAATGAACAGGCGAGTAAATTGGTTGAGTCGGCTATTCAGAAGGTAGCGGCTCAAAGCAAAATCAAGGCTTATCTTTCTACCAGGGTAAAGGATGTACGTGGATTCATAGGCAACTTCGAGGTCGTCTTGGATCAGGATGGGAAAGAGAGCGAGATTAAGGTCGGCACTATTATTGTTGCCATTGGCGCTGAAGAGCTAAAGCCGGTACATCAATATGGCTATGGTAAATTTCCCAATGTCGTCACACAACTTGAGCTAGAACAAAGGATGAAAAAAGGAGAGTTCGAAGGGCAAAATGTGGTGATGATCAACTGTGTTGGGGCGAGGATTCCAGAGCGGACCTATTGCAGCAGATTCTGCTGCATGACTGCAGTCAAGAATGCTACCTTGATCCGGGAGAGTAACCCCGCTTCGAAAGTCTGGATTCTTCACCGCGATCTGATGGCTTATGGGGAGGATTTTGAAAATTACTATCGGTGGTCTATGGAGCAGGGCGTAAGATTTATAAGATATGACCGAGAAAAGCCGCCTCAAGTTATAGGGGATGGCACGGCTGAGAAGGTAAGAGTGTGGCATCAGTTGAGAGGAAGGGAGATAGAGCTTCCAGCGGATATGGTGGTGCTCACCACCCCCTTAATCCCCAGAGCCGATAACGAGGAAATTTCCAAGATGCTCAAGGTTCCCTTAAGTGAGCAGGGTTTCTTCCTTGAGGCGCATGTAAAGCTCATGCCGCTTGAATTTGCTACCGAGGGCATCTACATTTGTGGCTCGGCTCGTTGGCCTACAGAAATAGCTGAGGGTGTCGCTCAAGCTTATGGTGCTGCGGCAAAGGCAGCAATCCCTATGAGAAGAGGCTATGTGAAGCCTGAGGCTATAACTTCCTACGTTAATGAGGATCTCTGTGGGGGGTGTGGTATCTGTTTTGAGATGTGTCCATATTCAGCTATAGAGATAAAGGCTGAGAATGGTAAACGGGTTGCCCATTGCATCACTGCGCTGTGCAAAGGTTGTGGGACTTGCGGGGCTGCCTGCCCATCCGGGGCAATCTCGATGAATCATTTCACGGATGAGCAGATTTTAGCCCAGATAGCGGCATTGACAGCATAATGCTGAAAAGAGGGTATGTAAATGAACAGAGATAAATTTGAACCTCTAATCCTCGGTTTTGCCTGTAATTGGTGTGCCTATGCCGGAGCTGATCTTGCCGGGGTGAGCAGATTCCAATATCCGCCCAACATGAGGATAATAAGGGTAATGTGCAGTGGCCGTGTTGATCCGACCTTCGTCTTAAAAGCTTTTGCCAGTGGTGCGGACGGGGTATTCATCGGTGGATGCCATCCCGGCGATTGTCATTATATAGAAGGCAATTATAAAGCGAGAAGGAGATACGAGCTTTTGAAGAAAATGCTCCCTCAATATGGAATTGAATCGGAGAGGCTTAGACTTGAGTGGATTTCGGCATCTGAAGGGGCTAGGTTTGCTGAAGTAGTTATGGATTTCATAAATGTAATCAAAGAATTAGGGGCTTTAGGGAAGAGACAAGATCAATAAGTATCATTTGCTGCCATCATCAACGACCTGGCAGCTAAGATAAGGCAATAGGGCGCTCTTGGGCATTAAAATAGAAACTGGTGGATAGCATGGCTAAGTTGAAACTGGGTCTTTACTGGGCTGCTAGCTGCGGTGGCTGCGATGTCGCCGTCCTTGACACTAATGAGAAGATCCTCGATATTGCCCAGATAGCGGATCTTGTGTTCTGGCCCATTGCGCTGGACTTCAAGTACCATCATGTTGAAGCCATGGAGGATAAGGCTATCGACGTTTGCCTGTTTAACGGCGCGGTAAGGAGTTCAGAGCAAGAAAGAATAGCTAGATTGCTTCGCGCTAAGTCGAAGACGATGGTTGCTTTCGGCTCCTGCGCCTGTTTCGGCGGGATACCAGCGCTAGCTAATTTCACCAACCGTGCCGAGATAATGGAGAGAGCCTATGTGGAGGCACCGTCAAATGATAATCTGGACAGAACCTTTCCTCGAATCCAAACCGAGGTCGCTGAGGGCGAGTTAGAGTTGCCTGAACTCTATGATACCGTGCTAACACTAGCTCAGGTAGTGGATGTCGAGTACTTCGTGCCCGGCTGCCCGCCACCAGTGGACCTCATCTTGAAAATAGTGGACGCCCTGGCGACCAACAGCCTACCGCCTCCAGGTGCGGTAATCGCCTCAGAAAAGACGCTATGCGATGAGTGCGACAGGAAGAAAGAGGAGAAGATGATCTCCAAGATATACCGGTCCCATGAGATCATTCCCGATCCCGAGCGGTGCCTCTTGGAGCAAGGGATACTGTGCATGGGCCCTGCCACCAGGGGTGGCTGTGGAGCAAGGTGTATCAAGGTCAACATGCCCTGCCGTGGCTGCTTCGGGCCACCGGCTGGGGTTGTGGATCAAGGTGCGAAGCTGGTTAGTGCCATTGCCTCCATCTACCAAGCTAAGAACGACGAAGATATCGCTAGGATGGTGGAGGAAATAGTCGATCCCGCAGGCACCTTTTATAGGTTCGGGCTGGCAGACTCAATATTGAAAAGGAAACGGCTCCAAAAGCTCGAGAGTGGAGGATAGTATGAAAAAGATTACTATTGACCCCATAACTAGGCTGGAAGGACACGGCAAGATAGAGATTTTCCTCAATGAGGACGGCAGTGTCGCCAATGCCTACCTTCAGATACCTGAGTTGCGTGGCTTCGAGAAGTTCTGTGAGGGAAGACCAGTTGAGGAACTGCCCCGGATAGTCACCAGAATCTGCGGCGTCTGCCCGGGGGCCCATCACATGGCCTCGTGTAAGGCCACAGATGCTGTGTACCATGTTGACCCTCCACCGGCGGCAAAGAAGCTGAGGGAGCTATTCTATTGTGCTCACATTATTCACTCTCATGTGGCTCATTTTTACGCTCTGGCTGCCCCCGACTTCGTGGTGGGCCCCACTGCCGACCCTGCCAAGCGGAACATCCTGGGCCTGATAGATAAGGTCGGGCTTGAGGTCGGCGGCGAGGTGATAAAACACAGGGCCTATGCTCAGGATATTCAGGCGACTATAGGGGGCAAGGCAACTCATCCCGTCTGCGGTTTGCCTGGAGGGATGAGCAAAGCGATCACTGAGGAGGAACGACAGGACTTTGAAGAGAAAGCCAAGAGCCTGATAGAGTTTGGAAAGTTCGGGCTGAAGCTGTTCGACGACCTGGTACTGGCAAACAAGGAATATCTCGATTTAATCACGGGTGACATCTACACCATGAATAGCTACTACATGGGCCTTGTGGATGACAACAACAAGGTGAGCTTCTACGAAGGCGATATTCGTGTAGTTGACCCGGAGGGTAAAGAAGTTGCCAAGTTCAAGGCAGCCGACTATCTGGAGCATATAGCGGAGCATACCGAGCCCTGGTCCTATCTAAAGTTCCCTTTCCTAAAAAAAGTGGGCTGGAAGGGGCTGGTTGACGGCAAGGAAAGCGGGGTCTACCGGGTGAACTCACTGGCCCGGCTCAACGTGGCAGATGGAATGGCAACCCCCCTGGCTCAGGAGGAGTATGAGAGAATGTACCATACCCTTGGAGGCAAGCCGGTTCACCTCACATTGGCTTTCCACTGGGCGAGGCTTATTGAAATATTATATGCTGCCGAAAGGCTGCTAGAACTATGTCAGGACAAGGAGATCACCGATCCCAATGTTCGCACCATCCCTACAGCCACTCCGGATGAGGGAGTGGGGATGATAGAGGCCCCTCGTGGCATCCTCTTTCATCACTATCGAACCGATGACAAAGGCATCATTGAGAAGGTGAACCTGATAGTGGCCACAGTGCAAAACAACCCCGCCATGAACATGTCGATCAAGAGAGCAGCGGAACACTTGATTGAGAAGGGGAAAGAGGTTCCCGAAGGGCTGTTGAACATGGTCGAGATGGCCTTCCGCGCCTATGACCCGTGCATGGCCTGTGCCACTCATGCCCTCCCCGGGCAGATGCCGTTAGAGATAATAATTTATGACAGCAAGGGAGAGGTAGTGCAAACGCTGAGCCGTTTCGTGCACTAGCGATGGATAAGAGCAAGGAGCATAGTGCGTGACAGGCGGTGAGAATGAAGACACTGGTCCTGGGGCTGGGCAACCCGATCCTCAGTGATGATGCAGTTGGCATTCGCGTAGTTGAAGAACTCGAAGGCAAGGTTGACCAAAAAGAGGTAACTCTTGTAGAGACTACTGTGGCTGGCCTTGGCTTGCTAGACTTTTTGACTGGCTATGATAGAGCCATCATCATTGACGCCATTCAGACGGTAGGAGGACAGGCGGGCCGAATTTATCGGCTTGACCCTGAGGCGCTCGATTTCACCAGGCACGCTGCCTCGCCCCATGATGTTAACTTGGCCACCGCCCTTGAACTTGGTAGAAGGTTGGAACTATCATTGCCTCAGCAAATCATTATCTTTGCCATTGAGGTGGCGGATGCTAGCACCTTCAGCGAGGAATGTACGCCCGAGGTAAGACGGGCGATACCTGCTTGCGTTGAAATGATTATTCAGGAGATCAATGGAGAGCCTCGTTCGATAACGGCATAAAGCCGTAGACATAGCATAGCTACCCACTTTTAGCACAGCAAGAAATGGTTTTAGCCCATAGCATCCTCTTGCTCCTGAATAAGGTGTGACGGATCTCCTCTGTGGTATCAGATATAGCTCTTATGATACTGAGCCAAATTCCTCGCTCATTCAGCTAATCGTGGCGACTGTCGTCGGTGTGTAGTAGCATTTCTGCAATAGGATGTCGTTCCCTCCTGCTGCGGTGTTTAACTGCACCGGTTCCAATAGCTACTTCTTCAAACTGTATGCCCTGGATACGATGCTCGACCTCGCTGCTGGGGCTGGCAAGGAGCAATTGCTCCAGGCGATGGAGGGACACATCCTGGCCCAAACAGAACTTATGGGATTGTACAGCAGGTAATAGTGGCTTCACAAGTAGATGGGGTGGGCAAGCACTGGTAGACGCGGCATGGGCGAGAAACAGTTTGTCACTATTGCTTGAGCTTTGCCAGTGCAGCGCGAGTGACATCAGGATGGTCGGTCAGCACAGCGTCAACGCCGATCTCAACATACCACGCCAGTCGGTCTTCTGGTGCGGGGTCCAGTGGGCAGACCCACAAGTTATGCTGGCGGACGATTTTCATATAATCGGGATTACTTCTCATTGCCTCGCATGTAGTGCCAACGCCATTGCCCTCAAAGGTGGGGTTAGGGTTGAACATACTGACTTCACCAATCCAGACGGATGGTTCGACCTGGCGAGCAGTCCACAGCAAATTGGTTGCAAAGGATAACAGCATCACTGTGCCCATTTCGATACGGGGGCGTATCATATCAATTAATTGGGCGGCACGCTGTGACTCACCGAAGCAGGGGTCTTTGAGCTCAAGAGCTAGGCTTATGTCGGCAGGGGTAAAGTCCAGCAGTTCTTGCAGCGTGGGGATCTGTTCGTTAGGATATTTGGCTTGGTCAAACTGGCCGCAATAGGAGCGCTTCACCCGTAGGGCCTTGATTTCATCGAGAGTCATTTCGGGGATAGCGCCGCTGCCATCGGTGACACGTTCCACGGTGTCGTCGTGATGGCAGACGATCACGCCGTCCTTGGTAAACCACAGGTCAGTTTCCAGAATATGGGCGCCGCTGTCTAGTGCCAGTTGGAACGATGCGAAGGTATTCTCCGGCGCGTGGATCGGTGCCCCGCGATGAGCAATCAACAGAGGACGAGGACGATTGTGAAGCTTATTCATGACACTGCTTTGCATAACTTAAGATTATGAATCGGGTTGCCCCAAATTGAGCACTGAGGTTATACGCCATTATAGGAGTTCGTACTAACTCTTGCCAGCCTCCTTTTCTTCAAGCCACTTTTCTGTCCCGATTTCCTTCCTTCTCATAAGGTCGCTTTGTCGCTCGAGCAAAGATTTCTTTGCCTCTTCTTCGCTCAGGGAGGGGTCGCGTAGTCTGGTAAATGTCTCGCAGGGGAATTCAGCGCATAATCCACAGTGTTCTAGCTGCTTTTCGTTGATGCAGCAGTTATAAAGTGGGCAAACTTCTATCTTCATTTGGGTTGTCCAGAATGGCTTACCTTCAACAAAGCCACACCCGCGGCATTGCGTGGCGAGGCATTCGCAGGTTCCACAATACAGTCCACATACGGGTGCCAAATTCTTATCTGGCATATTTTTCACCCTCGTGTTTGGTCTTTTTTAAGTTGGTCGGCATATACACTCTCGTTTTCTGAATTGGTAGTCGCTTAGAGGGTGTAGCCTTGTCTTGGGAAGACGCGGTTTGGAAGTTCCAGCTTCAACAAAGGTTGACTTAGCGCGGTTTCTTGCAGGGCTCAGATTCCCCAAGAGTGCTGGGTAGCTGCTACTTTTCTTTAACTTTTACCTTAGCTGGTTTCTTCCTGAGAATAACAATGGGGATCGATATAGCAAATATGGCCAGGAACACCCAGAGGATGATCCATGGCATACTAAGCAGAGACCTTCCGCCCCCGTCTGCGGCAATGCCGGGAGCGTCGTCGCAGGCGTCGGGGATGCCGTTGCCGTCGGAGTCAACAGACATCACGTCCGGGCCGATGGATGTCTCGTAGTTTCCGTCGCCGTCCTGGTCCACCTCCATGATGAAGTCGCTGGTCGGGCTCACGGTGACGAGGGTGCTGGTGTCGTCAGTCACTTCAACGTCTTTATACGGCTATTTGTCAAATTGTGTGGAAACAGGCACGGCATCCTCCGTAGAAGGACAAACCCCAGCAGCATCTTTTCAAAGAATCTTCGATCTCCAGTAGACCTCCACGTTTCTAAGCCCATAGGAAGTGCGTTTGACCCAACTTCTACAGTTTGTCAGAAAAACAGGGGATTTTGAATGGGGATTGAGGGCATACGAAATCTTTGGCACCACACATCAGGCAGGTCGCATCCTTCCGCCGAAGGACTGGTATGGCTACACCCACCGCCTGAAGCACCTTCCCCGCTACACCCTGGAGAGGAGTTCGTA
>JAUWRG010000090.1 GCA_030610655.1 Dehalococcoidia bacterium | reverse complement strand
GGTGGGAGTTGGAGCTATTGAGACGAGAGGTCTTTGGGGAACAGAGCCAAAAGATTGAGAAAGAGTTGGTGGCAGTGTAGAATGCTTAGCAACGGAGGTATCCAAGCCAGGAGCTTTTACAGGAGAATTGGGACATTACCCCAGTCACGCATTGATGCCGGCATGAGGAATGTCTGGTCGGGTTCATAGGGGCGAAAGGTCTTGCTCATAGGCGCACCTCACTGAGATTTACTCCATTATACCCGTTTATGCCTGCCTGAAGCTATTACTCGGACACACTCCTAGAGGTTGACCTTGACGGGGATGGTGACCCTGATGATCAGGTAGGCATTCCTGATCGAAAAATCAGCGATTACCTAGTAACCGTGGTGCCAGAGCCTGGCGCATCTCCACAGACACATACACCCTTGGGGTTTCAGTAGGTGGGGTAACCATCGTCTTGGCTGAGGACGTCCAAATAAGTGACATCCCCAGTCAGGGCTACATAGCTAGGTCAACGGAAACCGAGGTCATCCAAATCATACCAGCTACGGTAGACTTCGACCCTGATACATTGAACCTGAAAGCTCAGGGCAAGTGGGTCACCGTCTATATTGAGCTTCCAATGGGCCACGATGTAGCTCAGATCGACATATCCAGCATTACCTTGAATGGTGCTGCCCCAGCTATAGCGAAGCCAACGGAGCTTGGCGACTACGATGCGGACGAGGTGCCTGACCTCATGGTTAAGTTCGATAGGTCTGGAGTGCAGGCCCTGCTCGAGGTGGGGGAGGAAGTGGAGGTAACCATAACCGGAAAGGTTGCTGGTATCACCTTCGATGGCAGCGATACCATCAGAGTTATAGACAAGTAGCAGGACGGTGGCAATAAAGATCCTGATCTGATACTGGAGGTCTGTTTGCTTGGTAGTATTTCTCTGGCGACGTGGAATAGGAGGCGGGGGGCAGAAACTGGAGTTGCCCGGTGAGGCTCGCTCCTATATCAGGAGAGTGGAGGGGTTGATTGGCTGTTCGGCAAGCGTCATATCAGTTGGTGCCAGTCGGGAACAGACCATCATTTTACGAGACATCCCGTAACCTTGAAGGGTGTCAGAAGACTTACCAAAACGGGGTGGCCCTTCGACAAGCTCAGGGCGAGCGGAATAAATATGTGTGTGGTGAATCCTTCGACAAGTTCAGGGTGATCGGGGTAAGTATATTTTCGAAGTTCATAAATAGGTTAGCCTACCCCGATATTATCGGGGTGCTCTAGGCATGGTTGGAGCAGATGCTCCAACCTACCCCCGATTCTCAGACAGCCTCCCAGGATAGAATTGAACTGGCTCTAGGTCGCTCTCTCAGACCCTGGCTTCTATTGGGAGGTCGATCTTGTAGTTTGCCAGGGTGGCATCGATAAACGCCGCCGATCTTTCATCAGGCTCGACTAGAGGCAGACGTGGATTGCCCACCTGAAAGCCCAAGCGGTTCAGGGCGTATTTGGTGGGGCTAGGGTTGGAGACCACAAACATGGCATTCACCAGTGGAAGCAGACGCCGGTGGATCGTTGCAGCCTCATCTGAATTGCCGCTAAGGAACTTCTCCATCATCTCCTTGACCTGCAAGCCTACGAAATGGGAGATAACACTGATCACACCACAGCCACCTAGGGCAAGTATGGGGAGCGTATCGCTGTCATTGCCACTGTAAACCAAAAAACCCGTATTCGTACCATCGATGATTTTGGCGATCTGCTCTAGATTGGCGCTCGCCTCCTTTATGCCAACGATGTTGTCGATCTCGCTCAATCTGACTGCAGTTTCAGGGGCGAGGTTTATTGCCGTCCGGCTGGGCACATTGTAAAGAATACACGGGAGGCTCGTGGCGGTGACAATGGTCTTGAAGTGCTGGAAAAGCCCCTCCTGCGTTGGCCTACTATAGCAGGGGACGACGAGCAGTATGGCATCCACGCCAACGCTCTCTGCCTCCTTAGTTAACTCCACGCTATCCTTGGTGCTGTAGTTACCGGTGCCAGCCATCACCGTCCCTCGTCCTCCCACTGCCTCCTTCACCGCAGCGAAAAGCTTGAGCTTCTCTTCTCTGCTGAGGGTGGGAGACTCTCCTGTGGTTCCAGAAACCACCAATCCATCGCTCCCTGAATCCAACAGGGCGACGGCAAGCCTCTTCGCCTGTTCATAGTCAACATTGCCTTCGGGGTCAAAGGGGGTTACCATAGCGGTGACTAATCTACTTAGCCCTGCCATCATGCGCCTCCATTACATCCAGCCTTTTTCGATCATCGTCTCGGCGATCTGAACGGTATTAAGCGCCGCTCCTTTTCTGATGTTATCGGAAACCACCCACATAGCCAAGCCACGTTCATGGGACGCATCCTTGCGAATGCGCCCGACAAAGACGTCGTCAGTGCCCGCCGCAGACCAGGGGTGAGGATAGAGGCTTATACTGGGGTCGTCCTGCACCTTGACGCCAGGCGCTTCGGCGAGGATTTGTCTTGCCTCTTGAGGGGACATCGGTCTGCTAAACTCAATGTGGAGCGCCTCGCTGTGCCCAATAGAAACGGGAACGCGCACACAGGTAGCGGAGATGGCTATCTCGGGGGCATGCATGATCTTTTGAGTCTCCTCTACCATCTTCCACTCTTCCTTGGTATAGGCATTATCTAAGAAGAGGTCGATCTCGGGAAGAACGTTGAAGGCGATCTGGTGGGGAAAGAGATGGGGCACCACCTCGCGCCCCTCAAGCGTCAACTTTGATTGGTCGATCAATTCCGCCATTGCAGCAGAGCCGATGCCTGAGGCCGACTGATAGCTATCCACAATGATTCGCTTAATGGGATTGACCTTATGCAGGGGATAGATGGCAACCACCATCTGAATTGTGGAGCAGTTTGGGTTGGCGATAATCCCTTTGTGCTGCTTTATGTCCTCAGCATTGACCTCAGGCACCACTAGGGGGACATTTGGATCCATTCTGAAAGCGGAGCTATTATCGACGACCACAGCGCCAGCGCGCGCTGCTATCGGTGAGAAGTGACTGCTTATCTCAGCGCCTGCGGAGAAGAGGGCGATGTCCACTCCTGCAAAAGATTTGGCGGTGGTCTCTTTAACCTCCACCTGCTCATGTTTTATGTAGAGCTTGGTGCCAGCGGAGCGGTCAGAGGCGAGCAGACGGATGGAGCGCATTGGGAAGTTGCGCTGCTCCAAGACCTTGATAAACTCACGCCCAACCAGTCCTGTGGCGCCAACAATGGCAACATGGAACCCTTCCATCAGGCCCTCCTACAATCCCATGATGTTTTCCAAACCGTATATGACCCCTTTGATCTTGACCACTTCTCTAATAGCCATGATTATTCCGGGCGTGAAGGACTCCCGGCTGGTGGAGTCATGGCGTATGGTAAGCGTCTGTCCTTGTGCTCCAAATATCACCTCTTGATGGGCGAGAAGCCCGGGAAGGCGTATACTATGAATTCCGACCCCTTCGATCTGACCGCCACGCGTTCCAGTGATGCTTTCCTTCAGCGGAACAGGGTAATTGAAGGGCTTGCCCCGTGTCTCCAACATCGCTTTGGCCGTGTCTATGGCGGTCCCCGATGGGGCATCAGCCTTCCCATCGTGGTGCTTCTCTATTACCTCAGCATAATCAAAATACCTGGCTGCCAGTTTAGCCAAGTGGATCATCAAGACTGCCCCCAACGAGAAGTTGGGTGCTATTATGGCACCGAAACGCCTATTACGACACAATCTCTCGATTTCGTCTATATCCTCGGAGGAGAGCCCTGTTGTCCCAATAACGAGATTTACCTCTTGCTTTGTGGCAATCCGCACTGCATCCATGGTGGCGTCGCGAATTGTGAAGTCCACCATAACATCAGGACGACAATGGGAAAGGATCGACTCCAGGTCAGTGGAAAACGGGATCTCGCCCGAGCCATCGGGGAGCGCTAAGAAATCCTGCTTTGCTTCTAGATCGACGGCGCCGACTGCCTTAAGACCCTCATCTTGGCACAAAGCTGTCAAGATCTCTCTCCCCATCCTCCCCGC
>JAUWRG010000025.1 GCA_030610655.1 Dehalococcoidia bacterium | reverse complement strand
TAGAATGGAACGACATTCGTCGTGACCTGGAGGCCCTGGCTGAGGTTGAAGTACGAGAGGGCGAGGAGAGGTATCTTCTACGAACTCCTCTCCAGGGTGTAGCGGGGAAGGTGCTTCAGGCGGTGGGTGTAGCCATACCACCCCTTCGGCGGAAGGATGCGACCTGCCTGATGTGTGGTGCCAAAGATTTCGTATGCCCTCAATCCCCGTTCAAAATCCCCTGTTTTTCTGACAAACTGTAGAAGTTGGGTTTGAATCACACAAAGTGTTTGTCTGGGTGGATAGAAAATTTGATTGGCCATCATGGGGATAGAGTTTATAGGTAGCCTTTCTAAGCGGTCTCTGCAAAAACGGGAGTCATCTTAAGTCTCGGATGGAGGAATGAACTCAGTGGCGAAGCACTGAACCGTGGTGAGCCCTGCTTCCTCCAGGAGGCGGTGTACGGCCTTCATTTCATCAAAGCTGGGCCACAAGATTTGGCTTCTATAACCACCATCGAAATATGCCATAGCAGTGGTCTGTATAGAGGGGTCGATATTGTAGATCTCTCTTCCGATACGCCGAATCTCCTCTAAGGAGATCAATTCTTCGTTGTAGGGAATCCCAATGCCGATAAATACCTTTTCGTGGTAATGGTGGGCGATATAGTCCACTGCATTCCAGGCGTTCTCCTTACATCTTTGCGCTAGCTCCTTGTTCTTTAACCCCGTTATTCTCATAAAAGTATCTATGTGCAGGCCTTTGAGGTCTATCCCCAAAATGGTCAATCCGGCGTCGATAAGCTCATCGATGTAGTCCTCGGTAAGTAAGGAGCCATTGGTGGAGATATGAAGGCGAGTCTCTGGCTCTGGATTAAGCCGCCTAAGCTCTTTTAAGAGTTGAATAAGCCAAGCCCTGTTGAGAGTAATTTCACCCCCAGAGAGCAAAATCCTATTTAGCTTTAATTCTCTCTTCACCCCGGTCAGCATTATAGCTGCTTCCGGGGGCGTGTAAGCTCGCCCTTTCCCCATATGGGTGATCATCCAATTATGGCACTGGGGGCATCTGAAATTACACCCGGCAACAAGGCAGCATATCTCCAGAAACTCGGATTTGGCATTTTTTCTTACCTCCCACGGGGTTCCTACCCCGCCGTAAGGAAGCCCCCCAGTCGGCCCAACAATTCTCAGGGGGATCCACTCCTCAGGTAAGTCGGTTCTGATTTTCATTCCCTCCTTTGCCTCTGTGACACAGGCTCGTCTTACCTCCCCATCGATCTGTACAGCGCAATCCCAGCAAGCACCAACTCCACAAGGGGCGTAGAGCGCCCTTTCGGCGGGCAGACCGGCGGTTATGCTGTAGCCTATGTGCCACAGCGCTTCCTTCACGGTTATCCTCTCAGGCACGCTCCTCAACACTCCATCAACCTCGATAGCCACCTCTTTTTCCCTTCTTACTTGCACTAGCTCGAGAGCCTCGTTGGGGCAAAGCTGAACGCAGGCACCACAGCCAATGCAGATCTCTTCCTCTGCACCTGGACAGGCAACAAAGGTTTGGCAGGCACCGCAGTCCATACATTTCTCTGGATTATGGCGAGCTTCGAAAGGCATAGCTTAATCCCTCCTTCCTATTATAATCCTTCGCTCCATTCTCATAGTATAGATTTAGAGGCGGTGTATTCGTCTCAATTCCTGTGGAAAGAAGTAGCCCTCCAATACTATCATCTGCCCAATCTTAGGGTAGTAGGTGAAAAGCCGTCAACACTGAATCACATATGGTGTTCGTTCAGGTGGACAAAGAAGATTGCCTACGGTCGGAATTCAGTTTGAGGGCAATGCATTTCTCAGTGGTCTCTTACCCTATTAGAAGGATGTTGGCTCTTCTTACCTGAAGGCTTTGATCCCTAAGACCTCTCGCCCAATAATGAGCTTCTGGATTTCAGTCGTACCGTCAGGAATAGTAAACATCCTGGCATCCCTGAAGTAACGCTCCACAGGCAGATCCTCGGAGAGCCCCACAGCTCCGTGAATCTGCACCGCTTTGGAAGTGACCCTAACCGCCATCTCACAGCCAAAAGCCTTGGCTATAGAAGCCTCTCTGGCACAGCGAACATCCTTGTCCACGAGGTGCAGGGCGCGAAGTGCCAAGAAACGTGCCGCCTCAACATCCATGATCATATCAGCAATCATTTCTTGGATTATCTGGAAGCTGCCAATTTGCTTGCCGAATTGCTTCCTCTCTTGAGCATAGCTTATCGAGGCATCCAGGGCAGCCTGGGCCACGCCACAGCTTCTTATGCCTAGAATTGAACGAGGAAACTCAAACCCCCCTAGAATCGCTCGGCCGCCAGATCCTTCGCCACCGAGTTGATTCTCCCTGGGAACACGGCAATCGTCAAAGGATAGCTCCCCAAGGGGACATCCACGCCATCCCAGTTTGTGTAATTCCCTAGAGGTAAAAGGGGAACGATCCTTGTCGACAATAATACTAATTATCCCCAATAGACCCTTGCTCTTATCAGTGGTACAAAGGAGATTCACTAAATCGGAAATGGGGCCGTTTGTTATCCAGGTCTTCGTTCCATTAATCACATATTCGTCACCTTCGAGAACCGCTGTCGTCTCTATACTCCTGGGGGCGTCAGAACCGGCATTGGGCTCTGTTATCGCCGCACAACCGACAATCTCACCAGCCAATGAGGGGGCGAGGTATTTCTTTCTCAACTCCTCGGAACCTCTGGAGATTAAGTCTAGCGGTACAGTGGCAGTTATATGAATAAGACTGGAAAGGGCAGCCCAGGCATAAGCCAATTCTTCCAATAGCAAGCCATAAGAAGCGACATCGAGTCCTAAGCCCCCATATTCTTCGGGCACAAGGCCGACAACATAACCAAAGGGAATCAGTTTTTTAATGAAGCCTGTTGCCTCATCTTTGGAAAGCGGGCCTTTTCTCTCATACTCATCTACCACGGGGACGATCTCTTTAGTCAGGAACTCCCGTGCTGTCTTCTTCATCATCTTTTGCTCTTCGGTGAATTCAAAATCCATAGCTTACCCTTCCTCAAGTATTACTCACGCCCGAACACTCTTTGGGCATTACGGTAGAAGACGTTCTCCAAAACATCCGCCTTAAGGTTCTGTGCCTCCCAGTCTTCATATAATCGTTGGAATGTGAAGAAGGGGAAGTCTGAGCCGAATAGAAATTTATTTCTCAGGCGACCATTGATCTCCCTCCTTATTTCTGGAGGGAAATACTTGGGCAACCAACCGTGTAAGTCATTATATACGTTGGCCTTGTGCAACATCACCGAGATCATCTCATTATGATAAGGCCAGGCGCAATGGGTTGCGATTACGTTGAGAGAAGGGAAATCAGCCGCCACATCATCAATATACACCGGGTTTTCAGTTCTTAGGAGGTGTATCCCCATACCACCGGGCATTCCAGCACCGGCAGCGGTGTGGCCGACACTTATCTTCACCGGAACGTTTGCCTCCTGGCATAGATCGTAGAAGGGATAGAGCAACTTATCGCTTGCCGGAATACCCGTGGTGAAGCCATTGTAGTAGATTCCTGCTGAACCCAGGTCCTTGATGCACCTCTCCAGTTCCCGTATCCATTTTATGATGTTGACCCCGATAGCAGGCGTCACCCAAAAACTATAAACCACCTCGGGGTAATCCTTCTTGAGTTGCCCGACATAATCATGGATCTCTCTGACCTCCCCAAAGTCAGTCTTGCCGCCAGCGGGTGGTACAAGGATGACCCTAGCATCAGCTTCGCTAAAACCTTTGATCATTTCCTCTTCGCTTTGATAATATGGGATCTTGGTCTTGAACGAGGCCTCAAAGAACTCCTTGTATGACTCCGGCCATAAAGCTCCCTTCTTTGTAGTCATCTGTGTTTGGACGTCGATAACCTTCATTGAAACCCCCTTTTCGTTACGGACTCCAATATCCTCCAGCACTCGCATTGATTACCAAAATCTAGCGAGAATGCCCCGCAGCTTGCTCTGTGGGGAGATTCATTGCCTCTTTTTTTGCTTAAGTCTACGGCCTTGATTTGCAGTAGTCAATCCCTCACATCCCCCCTTTCCTGCAGAAAGGCTGCCTGATTTTGATTCCTCGTTCAATCCTATGGATTTCGGGATATTTCATCCCAAACTTCTCTAGTTCCCTGATTGACGCCCGCTTCGCAGCATCAGGCAGAATCGCTCAATAGGCTAGTCGACTGCATTCTCAGACAGCCTGCGTCAATAAATGACCTCTTCCTCCTCAAGTTTCTTTGTCTCCGCCTTACTCAAACCCAAGAGCTCTTCAAAGACATATGCATTGTGTTGTCCCATCAGCGGAGAGGCGCAGGTTATCTTCGCCTGTGTTGCGGATAGCTTCCACGGCGGCGCGAGGGTAGTCTGTTCCCCCATCACAGGGTGGTTGACTTTTACCCATACATCGCGCTGCGCCAAGTGAGGATCGTAGTATAGTTCCTCAGCGCTGAACGATGGCACGGCTGCAATCCCTGCTTGCTGTAGTACTTCCATTGCCTCGTAGTTGGTAAAGCCCCGAGTCCATTGCCCGACCAACTTGTCAAGCTCCTCCTGATTGCTCCATCGGCTATAGGAATCAGAAAACCTCTTATCCTCAATCCATTCCCGTTTCCCGAGAACATCGCAAAATCTACACCACTCCTCATCGTTGGCGATAGCGATGCTAATCCATTTGTCCTCACCCTTACAGGGGTAGCAATTATGGGGAGCCATGATATTATCCACATTCCCTTGGCGTTTTTGCACCTTCTCATTCATGGTATAATCCAAGAGGATATCGCCGATAAGAGCGCTCACCGCTTCGGCAAAGGATAGGTCTATATATTGCCCCTCCCCGGTGTGAGCTTTATGGATCAAGGCAACAAGGATGGCAAAGGCGGATGTGGTCGCACACAGCATATCGATCTCGCCCATAGAAAGAGCAGGGGGGCCATTGGGGTAGCCTGTAATACTAGAGAACCCACCAAGAGCAGCAAAAACAGGGGCAAAACCAACGTCCCTGCCATGAGGGCCAGTGGCTCCAGATGCTGATGAGGAAAGATAAATAATATCAGGGTTGACCTTAATTAGATCCTCATAGTCGAGCCCCATCCCTTTCATCGCCTCCGGCCCCATGTTCTGGGCGACAACATCGCTGATGGCCGCAATTCTTCTTGCTAGCTCAACTCCTCGCGGTTTGCTCAAATTGATGGTGACACTTAGTTTATTCAGGTTTAAGTGGTTAAAAACAGGAGAGGCATCAAGGTCGGGATATGTATCGCCCATGCTTGCGGTAAATTGTCGCGGGCTGTCAGGGCGCCTCTTGCTCTCAATCTTAATAACCTCAGCACCGAGAAATGCCAACAGCTCTATAGCATATCCTCCGGCCCAAACCCAACTGAAGTCGGCCACCCTTATCCCTTTTAAAGCCCCTGCCAATTTCCACTCCTCATCTCTAGATAATCCCTGTTTGCCTCATCATTACTAGGTCTTGCTTGCTATAGCCTAAGCGGTGACAATAAACCTCTTCGTTATGTTGCCCCAACAGGGGGGCAGCATATTTGTTGCTCCATGGCGTCTTGGAGAATTGGTATGGAGCGGTAGGGATTTTAACCCGACCCATCTGTGGGTGCTCGACCTCGGTGAAGAACGCTCTGGCCTCATATTGCTCTGAGTTCACCACTTCGGACACATCCCTTATCGGTGCTGCCGGGATCCTAGCCGCTTGACCTTTTGTATAGACTTCCTCCTTGGTTTCGCTTGCTAGCCACTGAGCAATACGTTGGTGGCGGTCTTTAGCCTGTTCACTTTCCGAACTACCTAATAGCTTCTCCAAGGATTCTAACTGACGTTCAAATATGGGGACTAACAAAGCATAGCCATCCTGACAGCGAGTGGCTGAGAAGAGTCGTCTTGCAGCATCCCCTTGAAGCAGACCCTTAAACCTATCGGCAATCCTTTCTTCATTAGCATAACATGCAACGAAAACCTTCGCCAGGCTAAGCAGCGCTTCTTGTTTAGAGACATCTATGTGCTGTCCCATCCCATTAAGCCTTTGGCTATAGAGGGCCCCCAAAGTTGCTACTGCGCTTACCAGCCCACAGGCATACTCACTGGAATACCCCCCCCATTTAAGCGGCGGCCTATCCGGGTAACTGGAGCCAAGAGGTGTGAGATATCCTATGCCTCCGGCATGACAAGTATTTAGGTAATAAGCTTTGTAGTCGCGGTAAGGTCCCGTTTGTCCGAAGGGTGTGATGGATGTCATAATAAGTTTGGGGTTTATCTGGCGCAGGTTTTCATAACCGATCCCTTTTTCTGCCAACTCTTGCGGTGGATTATCCTCAATGAGAACATCTACGTCTTGTACCAGCTTCTTAAATATTTCATTCCCCGTTGGTGAGTCGAGGTTTAAGGTGATCCCGAGCTTATTGGTATTGAGGTATAGGAATAAACCGCTTCGTTCCGAGTGGGGGATATCGTTTAGGAAAGGCTCTCTTTTTCTCGCCTCATCACCGACACCGGGCTTCTCTATCTTTATTGTTTCGGTCCCCATGTCGGCCAGTAATTTAGCGCAATAGGGCCCAGCGATAAACCGGGCCAATTCCAATACCTTAACCCCATGGAGAGCCTGTTTATCACTCATTACCAATACCTCTTATTAGCGGCCCTTGAATTCAGGCTTGCTCTTTGTCATGTAGGCCTTCATGGCCTCACTAGTGTCCTCACTAAAGCCGACTAAGATAGAGCATTTCTGCTCATACTCCAAGGCACTGGCTAAATCCATCTGCATACCGTGATTAATACACATCTTAACCAACTTTAGTAATATTGGGGGCCTATCCACCAAGATTTGAGCCATTTCCATGGCTGCATCCATCAGGGATTCTTTAGGCACCACTTTATTCACCAAGCCAATGCGATAAGCTTCCTGACCGTCTATCGGTAGTCCCAGGAAGATCAACTCCTTAGCCTTGGCTATGCCAATAAGACGAGGGAGCTTCACTGTTGACCCGGCGCCGCCCATAACCCCGATCCTACTATGTTGGTCGCCAATTTGGGCATCTTCAGCAGCAATGCGCAAATCACATGCCATAGCGAGCTCTAAGCCACCTCCGAAACAATGCCCGTGAATGGCGGCGATTATCGGTTTACCCGAATCCTCGATCTTTCCATAAAATCTGTAGCCCATGCCTGAGACATTTCTCCGCACATTGATCCTATGGAATAGTGTGGTCTCGGGGCGAGGCTCTCTAATGTCGGCACCGACACAGAAAGACCTACCGCTGCCGGTAATAATAAGCACTCTCACCTCGTCATCGACCTCGACCTCATCGATTGCCTGTTCCAACTCCCTGGCCAACTGGACATTGACAGCATTGAGTTTGTCCGGTCGGTTCAAAGTAATTATGCCGACGTTATCCTTCTTCTCATAAACTATCGCTTCATATTCCATCGCTACGACCTCCCTAAACCATGCAATAACCGCCGTTAACACTCAGTGTCTGGCCCGTGATCCATGCCGCACGGTCAGAAACGAGAAAGCAGAGAGCATTTGCCGCATCTTCAGGCTCGCCAAAGCGGCGTATAACATAATTACTTAATATCTTCTTATTTAATTCCTCAGGTGTCTCCTTGCCCATCATCGCCGCCAATCCTTCTCGAAACTGGAGGCCGGCTGGCGTATTCATTGCCGACAGCGCTACACAGTTGACCCTTATGTTATGACGCCCCAACTCCTTAGCTAAAGCCTTGCTGAAGGCAATGACACCGCCCTTGGCTGCAGAATACACGATGTTATTGGTTTCGCCCACCCTGCCGGCATCGGAGACAACAAAGGCCATACTGCCGCTTCTCTGCTCCACCATTTGCCCGACAACCGCCTTAACCGTGTTCAATACCCCGTAAAGGTTCAGGTTGACAGAGAAATCCCAGTCCGCTTTCTCCGAGGAAATGAAGGACTTCCTTTCACCACGCCCCGGGACATGAACCAGCATGTCAACTCGCTTGAACTCATCGATCGTTTTTCGCACCATTTCATTCACTTCTTCCCATTTGGTGACATCGACCTTGAAGGCCAATGCTTCCCTCCCCAAAGCACTAACCTCTGCGGCCACGCTTTCAGCTTTGGACAAATCCACATCACCCAACGCCACATCAGACCCTTCCTCGGCCAGCATCAGAGCGACCAATCGACCTACTCCTTCCCCCCCACCGGTAATTAACGCCACTTTGTCCTTTACCATTAAGTCCATGGTTAACCTCCTTCTCTACGCCCTGTCACCTCTTGAGGATGATAACAGTGGCTACGGGCCCTGATCCTTCAAGGTGAGCCAGTCCCACCTTTGCCCCGCTCACCTGCCTTGGCCCTGCCTGCCCCCTCAACTGGAGTACCAGTTCCGCTATCTGGTATAACCCAGTACACCCTGAAGGATGCCCTCGGGCCAGCAGTCCCCCATCGGTATTAACAGGCCTCTCCCCACCGATATCGGTCCGACCGTCACCTGCTATTCGACCGCCCTCGCCTTGATCACAGAGGCCCAAATCCTCATAGTGGATTACCTCATTAACGGTGAATGGGTCGCATAGCTCGATTAGATCAATATCATCAATGCCTATGCCCGCGATATTATACGCCTCCTTAGCCGTGCTCTTGCTTAATCCCGCGGCGGTGAGCCCTACGCCACTTGTGGATTCTGATGCCGTCCTGAGAACCGCAGAAGCAACGGTGATATTCTTGCCCCGTTGATAACGCTTGGCCACATCCTTCGAACAGAGGACAGCGGCAGCACAACCTTCACTTAGCGGAGGACAGCACTGGAGAAGTGTGAGTGGATCACATATAGGCAGTGAATTTAGAACCTCATCTAGAGTAACCTCCTTTTGGCGTTGTGCATAAGGGTAATGGGCGGCATTCTTGTGATTCTTCACTGACACTCGGGCAAATTGCCCCACGGTCTCACCGTAGTCGTGCATCCGGCGGCGCATCGCTAGAGCAGCCCTAGTTGAGATATCAGCTATACCCATAGCGCGCAAGGCTGCCTCATATTCGGTAGCAGGTGGGGGAGGGGGACTCATACTGGGTGGCAACACCAGTTTTTCCACTCCTACGGCGAGGCTGATATCATATCTTCCGAAGGCGACCGCGTTATAGGCCAGCCAGAATGCACTGCTTCCACTGCAAGAATCGTTTTCCAGATTGACGACAGGCATCCCAGTCAGCCCCATCCTACCTAACATCATTTCACCTATAGAAGCAGTGGGGTCCGCCTTGTTCTTGGAGAAATAAGCAGACTGTAGGTCTTTGAACTCCATGCCGGCATCTCTCAGTGCCCCAAAGGTAGCTGCTCGCCCTAGCTCAAGGTTAGTTTTGTCTGGGAATTCCCCCGCTTTATGCATCCCTATGCCTAATATAACTACTTCTCTCATTTTATCACCTCTTCAGAATGATCACGGTGGCGCAAGGCCCTAACCCTTCCATATGGCCCAGACCTACCTTAGCCCCTTCTACCTGCCTTTGCCCTGCCTGCCCCCTTAATTGCAACTCCAGTTCCACTATCTGGTATAAACCAGTTGCACCTATGGGATGTCCTCTGGATAGCAGCCCCCCGTCGGTATTGACTGGTATCTCACCTCCTATTTCTGTCTTTCCTTCGCTTAATATCTTCCCCGCCTCACCTACTTCACACAGACTCAAGTCTTCATAGTGGATTAATTCGCTTGCGGTAAAGGGGTCGTGTAACTCTATTATATCTACATCCTTGGGACCTAACCCAGCCATGTTATAGGCTTCATCGGCAGCCATCTTGTCTAATCCAGCGGTAGTGATTCCCAAGGCAGGGCTCCAGCTTACTGGTGTGTTAAGAACACCTGAAGCAACAATGGTAAAGCCATCGCTTTTATACCGCTTGGCTACATCCTTAGAGCAAAGGATGGCGGCTGCGGCCCCTTCGCTGGTGGGACAGCACTGGAAGAGAGTGACGGGATCGCAAATCAGACGAGAATTCAGTACATCCTCTATGGTCATCACATCTTGGTAGTGAGCATAGGGGTTAAGGTGAGCATGCTTGCGATTTTTCACCGCCACTTGAGCGAATTGCTCTACAGTTTCACCAAAATCCTTCATGCGCCTACGCATCGCCAGGGCAAACATACCTGGTATAACAGCGAAACCTTGCTTTGCCATCGCCATCATTCGATTTATGTTCACTCCCACTCCTACCACGGGTACACGTAGGCCCCTCGCCGTTTTCTCTGCACCTACAGCTAGGGCAGCATCATACTGCCCCGTGGCGACCGCATCATAGGCCATCACAAAAGCAGTGCTGGCACTAGGGGAGGCATTCTCCGCATTGATTATAGGTATTCCAGTGAGCCCTATTGTCCCTAACACATGCTGCCCCAAGCAGGGTGTGCGCTCATCTCTGTTAGTAAAATAAGCCGCCTGGATATCCTTATACTCTATGCCTGCATCTTTGAGCGCTTCCAGAATGGCAGTTCGCCCTATATCGGTGATAGTTTCGTCTGGAAATCTCCCAACTTTGTGCTGCCCTATACCTAATAAAACTACCTCTCTCATTGTCAACTACCCTTCTTTTATTATCATTCCATCAGGCTTGAACTGGCCTGAATTTGTAGGTCACAGTTTCATCTTCTTCCACAATCTTCTCTAGAACCAACTCCACATCCATGTCTAATTCCAATTTTTCGAAATCACAGCCAGTCAGCAGAGACATGATGGTTGGTCCTTCTGGTAGGGATACTAATCCCATAGCATAGGGCATGGGACCGGAATACGCCATTGGCTTCTGGTGTATGATAGTGAAGGAGTATAACTTACCTCGGTTACTTAATAGAGTCTCTTCCATGTCCTCCTGAAAACAAGCATTACACACAACCTCTTTCGGGAAGTAAACCCTTCCACAATTACGGCATTTGCTTCCTATCAAGCGGGGTTGCTCTCCAGGCAAGGATGGGATAGTGAAAAGTCCCTCGGCAATAGGTTTCATCCCCTGTTCAACCATCTATAACCTCCTTTTTTCGAATAAGACTGTTTGATTTTGATTCCACGTTCAATTTTAGGCATTTTATGGATGTTTCACCCCCAAATTCCCATAGTTGCCCCGACTTGTCGGAGCACAATCGCCCAATCCTTCCAAAGAAGGATGGGCAACTATATTTTTAGGCAGCCTCTTATATAACGTCTTCCTTTCTTAAGTTTTGGATTTCATCGGGGGTATACCCTAGCTCTAGCAAAATCTCTTCGGTATGCTGTCCTAACTGAGGTGCCGAGTTGAAATTTTTCGTCGGTGTCCCCAAAAATTTCACCGGGAATCTGACTTGTTTTAAATCCCCAAAGGCGGGATAGGA
This sequence comes from Dehalococcoidia bacterium, assembly GCA_030610655.1. Taxonomy (GTDB): domain Bacteria; phylum Chloroflexota; class Dehalococcoidia; order E44-bin15; family E44-bin15; genus DAOUVR01. Next base: position 11,749 of record JAUWRG010000025.1, on the reverse strand, counting down.
CACCTCCTCAAACAATTCCCGAGATAGAAGTTGAGAATCAGTGAGAACCTCCTCTATAGTATTAACAGGTCCCCAGGGGACGTCACATTCCGTTAGTATCTTTGCCCACTCATCTCTGGTTCTGGTCTTGAATATCGGGACAAGTATTGAGAAAAGCTCTTTTCGATTCTCCGTCCTTGCAAACGTGTTAGCGAAACGAGAGTCATTTATAAGGTCCTCTCGCCCTAAAGATTGGCAAAGATTCCTCCAGAACACATCCTCTATAGCACCAATGGTGATATATTTCCCATCTGCTGTCTCGCATATTCCATAAGCCCCTTTGGAGATAAGTTTTTCCTTGGAGCATCTTCCCTTGGTAAAGTATTCAGAGATTCGATAACCCATCCAGGAGAGGGCTACATCAGTCATCGAGACGTCTATGTATTGCCCTTTATGTGTCCTCTCTTGTGCCACAATGGCGGCAACGATAGATAAAGCGGCAAACATGCTGCTATTAAAATCAGCTATAGGGATCCCTCCGGAAGCAGCCGGGGCACCATCTGGATCACCGCTAACATAGATGATCCCGGCTACCCCTAAATAATTTATATCATGCCCTGGTCTATCCCGATATGGTCCATCTTGCCCATATCCAGAAATTGAGCAATATATAATCTTCGGATTTGTTTTGCGTATAGTGTCATAATCAATCCTAAGCCGTTTCGTCACTCCTGGTCTGAAACCTTCTAGGATGACATCCGACTTTTTGACTAATCGGTAGAATGTATTCCTTCCTTTCTCCGATTTCAGGTTTAAGCATATACTTTTCTTATTGCAGTTAAGACTATCGAATATGACAGGCCCGTGCCTTGTCATATCCCCTCCCCGGGGTTCAATTTTTATAACCTCAGCCCCTAAATCAGCAAGCAACCTGGAGCAGTATGGCCCAGGAAGAAGCAGTGATAAATCTAGAATCCTTATCCCGTCTAACGGTGCCAATTTTTACGCCCCCATTTTAGATTGGCTTATATACTAAACTTTTCCGCCATCCAATGCCAGTTCTTTAACACCTCTTTGTTGACCTTGTCTGGGCCAAATATTGGGAGCTCGGAGATGAGAATATTGTAGCTGTATATCCTCCCGCAGGCTCGACCTTGACCACATCCGCTCCCGGGGCGACGGCGAACATGGTACATAGGGCCCTAGTACAAGGCGAGTGGGACCGACGACCGCTATTCCCTCCAATGCCATTGTCATGTTCAGCCCTGTAATCTTATGGCGGTTGCGGGAAGATTGTCAATATTGAATCACACACCGGCACAATGTCGTTCGCTTGTGCGGCTTGGTATTCTTGCTGGACCACAAGCACTGGTGCGTGTGGTCGGTTTTATGTTGATTAATCGTAGCTATCATGATATAGTTTCGATATGAAAGTCGAGCCTATCCCAGGTGGAACTATCACTTCTCCTAAAGGCTTCCTAGCTGGTGCAACCTGTGCCGGCCTGAAGGTCAAGGGCGGGCTCGACCTGGGCATCCTTTACTCCGAGGCGCCCTGTGTTGCTGTGGGGCTGTTTACCACCAACAGGATCAAGGCTGCCCCTGTAGTCTGGTGCCAGAAACATATCGCAAACAAGAAGGCGCAGGCCATTGTGGTGAATGCGGGCTGCGCCAATGCCTGCACCGGTGAGCTGGGGCTTGGGGATGCTGCTGCCATGGCGAACTTGGCGGCAGAGAGGCTGGGGATTGCGCCTGAGGATGTTCTGGTCACCAGCACCGGCGTCATTGGTGAGAGGCTGCCCATCGGGCTTATCGCTGGTAGCATTGGAAAGGTAGCCCTTTCCCCAGAGGGAGGGCACGAGCTGGCGCAGGCCATTATCACCACCGACACCTGTACAAAAGAGGCAGCGGTGGTAGTGGAGGGGAGCAAATTCACCATAGGAGGCATCGCCAAAGGGTCGGGGATGGTCCACCCCAATTTAGGCACCCTGCTTTGCTTCCTAGCCACCGATGCTGCCATCGATGCCCGTTTTCTGGAGAATGCGCTTCGAGAGGCGGTGGACCTCTCGTTCAATATGGTCACCATCGATGGCGACACTAGTCCCAACGATACGGTGCTTATCCTTGCCAATGGGATGGCGAGGAATGAAATAATTAGAGAAGGCACAAGGGAGGCGGAAGCCTTTGGACAGGCTCTCACCGAGGTCTGCACTTGTCTAGCCAAGCGCATCGCCGGCGATGGCGAGGGGGCGACCAAGCTCATTGAAGTCACCGTGGAGGGGGCACTTACCGTGGCCGATGCCCGGGTGGCGGCGCGCACCATAGCTGGCTCTCCATTGTTGAAGGCGGCGGTGCATGGATGTGACCCCAACTGGGGGCGAATCGTCGCTGCGTTGGGCCGCAGTGGCGCTGAGATCGACGCGTCGAGAATAGACCTCTTTTTGAACAATATGTGCTTGATGGCGGAGGGCTTGCCCAGTTCCTTCGATAGGGATAGAGCGAAGGCGACAATGGCAGAGGACGAGGTGCCGATTCGGGTGTGCCTCAATATGGGTGATAGCGCTGCCACCGCCTGGGGCTGCGACCTTACCGCCGAATACGTGGCGATAAATAGCGAGTATACAACCTAATATGAGGCAGGTTGTAAAGGATGAAACAACAAAGGATTATTCAGAACTTTGAGGCCGTCTTGGAGCCTGAAGACGATGGGGGATATCATATTTTCTGTCCTGCCTTGAAAGGTTGCCATAGTTACGGGGCTACTAAAGAAGAGGCAATGGACAAGATTAAAGAGGCGATAGAGCTTTGGTTAGAGAGCGATAAAGAGCTTGGTATCAGGATACCGGAGAGGGAAACCGTTACTGTAGAGACCAAATGAGTAAAAGGTTGCAAGCAGTCAAGGCCAAATAGGCTATTAGGGCTTTAGAGAAAGCAGGCTGGCATGTTCATCGTCAAAGAGGGAGTCATGTCGCTATGCATAAAGAGGGCGTTCCTGACTTTGTAATTATACCTTTGCACACTGGAGATCTACCGAAGGGCACACTCCACGCTATTCTTGAAGATGCGGGTCTGAATGTAGAACAATTCCTGGAACTGCTTTGACTGTGCTGCGACCTCACCGAGGAATATGTGGCCATAAATAGTGAATATACGACTTAGGGAGAGACGATGGCAAGACTAAGCTTTAGGAAGTCAGTATCAGATTGGCTCTCGGTTGTGGGTATAACTTTCACTGCTTCCATCGGTTTTTGCATTCTTATTATGATAGCAGGTGCTATTTTGGCTTGGGTGGGAGACCCGGCTAAGGGGCTCAGTATCACTGCCGTGGGGCTAGGTCTCACTTCTGTTATACTTGGCCTCATTTCTGTGGGGCTCTATATCGAATTCAATAGAAAGGAGCAAATTATAGATAAGCTGAAGTCTAGCGATAATACCACGATCGAATCCGAAAAAAATGATATGGAAATGATCAAGTCTGACCTTCGTGATATTAAAGACCAAGTCAGCGATAGTGCAAAAGCGGCTCGGCGTCATGTTTATCTTTACTTGGGTTTCGCCATCTTTATGGCAGGAGTTGGATTGATTGCAAGCCACCTATTAGATACACTCTGGGTAGGGGTGACTTTTGTAGGAGTAGCAATAATTGTCTTTTTCTATGTTCGGTTCACTCACAAAAGCAAATAGAGACGCTCTCTATACTTAGTATGAGTAGGGACGTAAGATTGAAAAAAATTGTGGTCAAGATCGGGGGCAGCACCTTCGGCAGCCATGATACCACACTTGAGGACTTGGTTGCCCTTCATAAAGAGGGAAGGATCGATGAACCGTGGTATAACTTCGGTAAGCGAATCTGTCAGCATATTGCGACAAAGTATAATCAGCATCTATATTAAGGGAGAAAGGGAGAGTAGAAGATATGGAAAGGTCTTCTTAAAATGAAAAGACCAGGCATACTACCTGATCCTCTCACGCTAGCCCTTCACGGGCCATCCACCTTCGATAAAATCGAATTACTAATTTTATAACACATTCGTGGTCATCTGTCAATACATGGGCTAGGAGTCGTGCCCGTTGACGCCGACACAAATAGGAGGTAAATAATGAAACCTATCGTCGTTAAGATCGGGGGGAGCACCCTGGGCAGCCATGATACCACGCTTGAGGACCTAGTCACTCTTCAGAGTGAGGGACAGACAGTGGTGGTGGTTCATGGTGGAGGCAATTTGATAACTCGCTGGCTTTCCAGGCAGGGCGTCGCCACCAGGTTGGAGGATGGGCTCAGGGTGACGGATGAGGCGACCATAGAGGTGGTTATTGCTGTCCTCTGCGGGCTGGTTAATAAGGATCTTGTGGCTGCTATACAGTCGCTGGGCGGGCGAGCCATGGGTTTGAGCGGCATTGACGGGGGCCTCATCGAAGCAGAAATCAAGGATGAGAAGCTTGGCTATGTAGGAGAGGTGGTACGAATTAACCCGGAGCCTATAGAGATTCTGCTGAGAGAAGGCTATATTCCCGTAATCGCCCCTTTGGGTCTTGGGGCGAAGGGTGAAAAGCTTAATATCAATGCCGATACCGCCGCCGGTGAACTGGCTGCTGGCCTTGGGGCGGCGAGGCTTATCTTACTCACCGATGTCGTCGGCGTGCTGGACCGTTCGGGAAAACGGTTACCCCGCATACCGGCCGGCGATGTAAGCTCTCTTATCAAGTCTGGTGTGGTGATCGGGGGGATGATTCCAAAGGTTGAGGCATGTCTATGTGCCCTTTCCAGCGTGGCTACGGCTCAGATCGTCGATGGTCGGGAGCCTCACGCCCTGGTTGAAGCCATAGCCGGAAAAGGGAGCGGGACGACAATTGTATGAAAAGGGGTTGGCAATGACGGATTGGCAGGAGTTGGAGCGGAAATACCTGATGAATACCTTCAAGCGGCTGCCGGTGACACTGGTTCGTGGGCAGGGGGCGAGGGTATGGGACGATAATGGGATTGGCTATCTGGATTTTATCGGCGGCTTGGCGGTGGATGTCCTGGGTCATTCGCATCCTGAATTAGCAAAAGCTATATCTGAGCAGGCACACACCCTGATTCAAACATCTAACCTTGTTTATAGCGTGCCCCAGATACGCCTGGCAGAGCTCGTTGTTGAAAACAGTTGCTTCGATAAGGTCTTCCTTTGCAATAGTGGTGTCGAAGCCACGGAGGGGGCGGTGAAGCTGGCCCGCAGGTATGGCAAGCTCCATCTTGAGGGTGCTTATGAGGTGATTACGACGATGAACTCCTTTCATGGTCGCACTCTGGCTATGGTTGCAGCTACGGGACAGCCCAAATTCCAGGAGTCTTATACCCCGCTCCCTGAAGGATTTGTAAATGTGGTGTATGACAATATCGATGCCATCAAAAAAGCCACGGGGCGAAAAACCTGCGCTGTGATGCTGGAGGCGATTCAGGGTGAGGGTGGGGTGAACGTCCCTCATGATGATTACCTGAAGGAGGTCAGAGTTTGGTGCGATGAACAGGGCATTCTTTTCATTCTGGACGAGATTCAAACGGGGATGGGGCGGACGGGAACGCTTTTCGCTTACCAGCAGTCTGGCATCGAGCCTGACATCATGACCCTCGCCAAAGGGTTGGGGGGTGGTGTGCCCATTGGTGCTTTTCTGGCAAAGGATAAGGTTTCTGTCTTTGCCCCAGGTGACCATGGCAGCACATTTGGCGGCAACCCCCTTACCTGCGCCGCGGGATATGCTACCTTGAAATATATTCTGGAGCAAAATGTAGTGGAAAACTGCCGTAGGGTGGGAAATTACCTGATGTCCCGCCTTCTGAGGCTAAAGGCGAAGTACGATTTTATCGTCGAGGTCAGGGGGCGTGGCCTCCTTATTGCCATGGAATTCTCAAGTGACATTGCTGAAAATGTGGTGAAGGCTTGTCTTCAGGAGCGCTTGCTGCTCAATGCGGTGAAGCCGAGCGCCATTCGCTTTATGCCCCCGCTGATCATCGGGGAGAAAGAGGTTGATGAGGCGGTAAGTATCGTTGAGAGGGTGTTGGCTAGGGTGAGCAAGGAGATGGTGGCGACGCAGGACTAGCTGCACGCTAGCCGAGAGAGAATGAAGGGCAAGGTTCTCAAATCTTCCATAATACTGGGTGTCATCATAGTTTTCATTAGCGCTGTGGGCTGGTTGCTATTCTCCCCGTGTCCACCAGGTGAGTTTTGTATTGTAGATGCTGGTCAAAGCGTCGTAGAAATACCTGAGGATGTAAGGGAGGATGCCAATAGTCTGGCATCGGAGTACTTTGGCAGTGACTCTGTGGGTTACGATATGTTTGTAGATAATCTTTTGGAGGTATATTCAGCGGCTGAGGGCAAGGATTTCCTTCTTATCTTTAACTCGGGTGGTCAGGGTCGAGAAGAGATCGGCCCCGAATGGGGAAGTATCTTGGAGGGAATCGAAGGAGAGCTGGGTAGGCTGGGTTATACCCACATGTTTGTGATATATGAGAGGACTTCCGGCGGTTTCTGGAATTTTGTCAAGGAACTGAGAGAGACGATGTTTTACTATCGCTCAAAAGGAAAGCCGTTAGCTGCTCAAATAGGTTTTCTGACGGAGCATATTGAGGATATTAGAGTTATACTTCTGGGGGAAAGCTCTGGAGCAATGGTCGGTAGTCAAGCAATGAAGCTTTTGCAAGCCAATGATAGGGTATATAGTATCCAAACCGGCATTCCGTTTTATTACCGCCGTGCGGTGTCGGATAGGGCGCTGGTAATGAATAGCAATGGTATTGCTCCTGACAGCCTGAGCAATGGTGACCTTTGGACGATATTCCGGGCCAATCTCGGGCGCATTCCTACATATAGGCCTGAGGAAGGACATTTCCTCTTTTATATCAGAACGCCTGGTCATATCTATACATGGGATCATCCTGGGGTGCACTCCAAGATTTCAGCTTTCTTACAGAATTATTTCGGAAACAATTGAGGTTTCAGATTGGAGGTAAGTTAAGTGGCAGATAAGGTAGTGCTCGCTTACAGTGGGGGGCTGGATACTTCGGTGGCCATCAGGTGGATTAATGAGAACTACCACATGGATGTCATCACCCTGACCGCTGATTTGGGCGGTGAAAAAAGGGACATGCCCTCCATTCAAGAAAAGGCGGTTAATATGGGGGCGGTGAAGGCTCTGGTAGTCGATGCCAAGGATCTTTTTGTAAGGCACTTCGTTTTCCCCGCCCTCCGGGCTGATGCCCTCTATGAGGGGCAGTATCCCCTGGCGACTGCGCTCGGTCGCCCGCTCATAGCCAAATTACTGGTGGACGCTGCTGCTGAGGAGGGCGCTGCGGCGGTGGCTCATGGTTGCACCGGAAAGGGGAATGACCAGGTGCGGTTCGATGTGACCGTTTGCGCCCTTGCCCCACACCTAAAAATCATAGCCCCAGCTCGGGAATGGGGCATGACCAGGGAGGAGACCATCGCCTATGCCCATAGGCACGGCATCCCCGTTTCGGTCACTGCCGAAAGCCCCTATTCCATTGATGAGAACCTGTGGGGGAGGAGCATCGAGTGTGGGGTTCTGGAGGATCCGTGGGCTGAGCCTCCTGAAGAGGTCTTTTCCTGGACTAGCTCGCCGAAGGATGCTCCAGATAAGCCTTGCTACGTAGAGATTGGGTTTGAGAGAGGAATTCCCATAAGCCTTGATGGCGAGGAGATGGACGGCGTGGCCTTGATTGGGGAGTTAAACAAGGTTGCCGGCGAGCACGGCGTGGGGCGGATAGACCATGTGGAAAATCGGCTTATCGGCATAAAGTCAAGGGAGATCTACGAGGCGCCTGCGGCAACCGTACTCCTTGTGGCGCACAAAGCTCTGGAGGCGATGACTCTCACCAAGGACCAGTTGCGCTTCAAGGAAAAAGTGGCTTCGGAGTATGCCGACCTTATGTATAACGGGCTATGGTTCACCGCCCTTCATCGGGACATCGCAGCCTATGTCGAGAGCACGCAGCGCTATGTAACAGGAACGGTGCGCGTGAAACTGTTGAAAGGGAACGCTAGTGTGGTAGGGCGAAAATCGCCCAAATCACTTTACAGCTTCAGTCTTGCGACCTATGATAAGGGCGACGAGTTCGATCAGAGCGACTCGCTGGGCTTCATCCATATCTGGGGGCTTCCGGTGAAGACCCAGGCCCAGATTCAGGGGGTGGACCAGCCTGAGGACCCGCCGGGGGGAGATAAAGACTAATAAGCAAAGGTTGATTGCCTAAGTCGAGGCTTTATAAAAATGTAGCGCGTCCTTCTTCGAAGGATAGCCTCGCTTAAGGCGACCCTGAAGGGTCGTTCTACGAGAATTTGGGGGTGAAACATCTATAAGATTGAACGAGGAATCAAAATCAAACAGCCTTAGAATTATGTGAGGGGTGAAAAGATGGATAGGAAAGCCGAGCTAATCGACCAGATCCTGAAGTTGGAGTTCGACATGTTCCAGAGAGTCCCTACTCTATCGCCGACTGCCTGCCAGGAGTCCGAGGGTGGGTTCAGGTTGATGAGGGGGAGTGCTTTTGAAACATGGTCCGAGGCAACTTTAGATTCGTACAATGAGGACTTGCTTCAAGCTGTGCAAGAGGAAAGGAACCTGCTCACGGAGAAGTATGCCAGAATGGACGATTTGATACCCTGCATGAATTTCAATCCAATAATCGATGATATTGTGAAGATCGAGAGTGAATGGCAGGTCGAAGCGCGCCGTAAGTATCCTCATATCCTCGGTGGTGGGGAGGTGTGTGAGGCTGGAGGCTTCGAGATATACCTGCACAGCGAGCTAGAGACCTATTCCGACCAGACTTTAGACCTGTACTATCGTGATACTACGGAAGCCTTAAAACAAGGAGGGAACCTGTCAGAAGAGAGATACCTGAAAATGTCTCTCAAGTTGGGGTATGGCTCGTTAGAAGAACACGAGAACGCATTGAAGACTCAGATAGCGTGAAGATCGGCATGGAAACTAGAGAGTTGACGTCGCTCACCTTTGAGATGGGACCGTCGCGACCCCCCAGCGAGGCTCATTCTCTGATGCTCAGGATTGCCAGGGGCTGTCCGTGGCACCGCTGTGAGTTCTGTTCCAGCCATAGGACAAAGAAACTGCAGATAAGAAGTGTTGAGGAGATAAAAAGAGATATAGAGACGGTCAAAATCATTACCGATAAGATAAAGGAGATATCTTGGAAGAAAGGTTATGGAGGTAGCGTCAAAGAAGCTGCCGCCTATATGTATGAGAATCCGATCAGCGACAGCTTTCGGATTGTGGCTCTTTGGCTTTACTTTGGGGGGCAAAATGTATTCTTACAAGATGCCGATGCCCTGATTATGAGAACACCACAACTAGCTGAGGTGCTAAGGTTCTTGAGGCAGATGCTTTCCAGTGTAACCAGGGTTACCTCCTATGGCAGGTCGAAGACGGCGTCTAGAAAAACCCTGGAGGAGCTAAAAGAGCTTTATGATGCCGGTCTTACCCGATTGCACATTGGATTGGAAAGCGGCTCTGATGAGGTATTAAGCTATGTGCAGAAGGGGGTGACCGCCGCGGAGCATATTGATGGGGGAAGAAAGGTAGTTGAATCAGGGATTTCCCTTTGTGAGTATGTGATGCCGGGTTTAGGCGGAAGGCGTTGGAGGAAGGAGCATGTTAGTGAGACCGCCCGTGTTTTGAATGAAATAAACCCCGATTTTATCAGGCTAAGAAGCCTGGCGATACGGGAGGACGTACCGCTATACCAGAAGTACGCCAGCGGCGATTTTGAACTGCTAACCGACGATGAGGTAGTGGAGGAGATCGGGGGATTGATCCAGAGGCTCGATGTCACCAGCTATCTGGCCAGTGACCACATAGAGAATCTCCTACAAGAGGTTGAAGGTCAATTGCCCGAAGCCAAAGAGAAGATGCTGGGTTCTGTTAGCAGGTACTTGGGCTTGCCTTACGAAGAGAGGCTGAATTTCAGACTCGGCAGGAGGATGGGCTACTACACAGATTTAGGCGACTTTTCTAATGTACATAAACGCGAGAGAATTGAACAGATTATTAGAGGGACAAGAGACAGAGGCGAGGATATCGAAGAGGTGATATTCAACCTAAAGAAGAGGTTCCTGGTCTAGTGCGAGCAGTTATTGGGAAATCGCATCGATTCCATCTGACTCGTGTTTATAGAAAGATGACATCGCCGGGTCCATCTGCTAGAGCAAGTAGAGGGAGATACTGTGGAGCCAGAAATTCAGCAATTACCAAAGGCTGGCACTTCTCGATTAAAAGGGGAAGGGCATAGAAAAAGGCTGCGAGAGAAGTTCATTAAATCTGGCCTTGGAGGGTTCAACGATTATGAGATCGTTGAGTTGTTGCTAAGTTTAGGATCGCCTCGAAAGGATTGTAAACCGCAAGCCAAAGAAGCAATTAAGAGGTTCAAAACTTTGAGAGGAGTCTTGGAGGCCCCTTCGGAAGAACTACAGGAAATCGATGGAATCGGTCCTCATAATGCCTTTGGAATCAAGCTGGTGCAGGAAGTTGCCAGGGAATTTCTTAAGGAGCGAATTCTTGACAAGCCGATTTGCAAGTCTTCTCAAGAGGTGTTTGATTACTTATATCACTCGATGCGAGATCTCAAGAGAGAGAAATTTAAGGTTCTCTTCTTAGACAATCAAAATCGAGTCATCAAGGTGGAAGACCTCTTTGAGGGCACATTGACACTCAGCGCTATTTACCCTCGTGAAGTTATAAAGAGTGCTCTCAAATATAATGCTGCCTCGCTGATTTTTGCCCATAACCATCCCGCAGGGAATCCTGAGCCCAGCGATGATGACAAAGAGGTAACCAGGGATTTAGTCTTTGCGGCGAGTATTATGCAGATCAAGGTGTTAGACCATATAATAGTCGGTGAAAACAAATACTTCAGCTTTGCCGATGAAGGCTTAATCGAAGAATATAACCTGAACCTCTTAAGCCTCAGGGAGGGAAGAGATGGTAATTTGTAGAAACTTTTAGCTATATTTAGCATGTTTGGGATTTTTAGGAGGGCAAAAATGGATGACTTACTTGAACGCATTAGCATTGACCCCAATGTCTGTCACGGTAAGGCTTGCATTAAAGGCACACGAATTATGGTCTCAGTGATACTCGACAATCTAGCTTCTGGACATTCCCGCCAGGATATTTTGGCAAGCTATCCTTCATTAAAAAAGGAAGACATTGACGCCGCAATCGCATACGCTGCAGAACTTGCACGAGAACGCACAGTAGCTATATAAAGTGGTGAAGATGCGTGAATTTTAAAATTGATGAGAACCTTCCAATTGAGATTGCCTCTGTACTCAATGACGCTGGGCATAATGCTTCTACAGTTATTGACGAAGCGCTGGAAGGTGCTCATGATGTTGCTGTAATAGAGCAATGCACATCTACGCACCGCATCTTAGTAACGCTCGATTTAGACTTCAGCGATACCCGGGCATACCATCCAGGCACTCACTGCGGTATTGTTATTTTGCGCCCACATAGACAGGGAGACTGCTGAAAAAGTCAGCGATTTAACCTTGAGTTACCCTTTGGACTGAGGTATCATCTACTCCGCAAATCTATTGAGGAGTATATCTGATGTTGAAAGCCAAATCAAGCCAGCTTTCTTTCTACGGCAGCCATCCTTCATCCGGTGAAGGATGACCGGGTGATACCCATCCTTCAAAGAAGGACTAAGCTCTTGAATAAGGCAGTCGACTTCTCCTTTGTGAACCAGCTCTGT
>JAUWRG010000089.1 GCA_030610655.1 Dehalococcoidia bacterium | reverse complement strand
GAAGGGGGCAAGAATGTCATACAACTTGATTGAGTGCAATAGGGAGCAGATGTACCTGATGCCGGTGAGCCTGGAGGAGTGGTTGCCAGAGGGGCATTTAGCATGGTTCATGCTGGATGCCATAGAAGCTATAGACCTATCAATCCTTCCGAGAAGGACAAATACAGGGGAGATGGTTGGGGGCGTGCCGCCTATGACCCTCAGATGATGGTATCCTTGCTGCTGTATGCCTACTGCTTGGGTGTGTGCTCCTCACGGCAGATAGAACGGGCATGTGAAGTGGATGTAGCTTTTCGGGTAATCACAGCGAACCAGAAACCTGACTACTCGACGGTCTGCCGTTTTCGGTCGCAGATCGAAGATTCTTTGAAATGAAGGGGAACTGGGGAAGTTGTTCACACCCTTCAGAGAAGGGCTGCGGTTGTGTGCCGAGGCGGGGTTGGTGAAGGCAGGGGTGGTGGCACTGGACGGAACGAAGATTAAAGCTAACGGCTCTCTTTCAGCCAACCGAACTGAGGAGCATATTAAGGCAGAGGTGAAGAAGATGCTGGCCGAAGCGAGGGAGAAGGATGAGGAAGAAGACCAGTTGTTTGGGAAGGAGTGTCGTGGGGATGAGATACCTGAAGAACTCAAAGACCGGAGGAGTCGGCTAGCCCGGTTGAAAGAATGCCAGGAGCGACTGGCACGGGAGAAGAAGGAGAAGGTAGCGTGCCAGGCTGAGAGGATAGAGAAGCGCCAGGCGGAAGAGGAAGCTATGGGGCATAAGAAAAGGGGGCGCAAACCAAAGGAACCTACCAGGGTAGTGCAGGAGGAGGCAAAGGCCAAAGCAAATGTAACAGACCCTGATAGCCGTATCATGAAAACAAGGGCGGGATATATTCAAGGGTACAACGCACAGGCGGTAGTAGATAAGGGACAGATAATCATCGCTGCCGAGGTGACGCAGGAGGCTAGCGATGTGCATCAGTTGCACCCGATGACAGAGAAGGCACAGTAAGAACTTAAAGCAGTAGGGATTGAAGAGGGGATAAGGAATGAGTTGGCAGATGCCGGATACTGGAGTGAGGATAATATAGTAGGCTCATCACCTACAGACCCTGAGTTTTTGATAGCAACAACCAAGGACTGGAAACAAAGAAAGGCGATGCGTGAGCGAGAGGCACCACGGGGCAGAATACCTGAACAGTTGTCGGTGCGTGATCGGATGGAGCGAAAGCTGCTAACGAAGCGTGGGAGCACTCTCTACAGGCTACGCAGTCAGACAGTTGAAGCGGTGTTTGGTCAGATCAAAGCTGTGCGTGGTTGTGGCACCTTTATACGGCGCGGTATTGAGGCGGCACAAAGTGAATGGCGACTGATTTGTGCAACACATAACCTGCTCAAGCTGTTCCGTAATAACCATGCCCCGAATTCACCCCCTCATGCCCTCTATACCTCGATATCCCCGGCAGGTGCAGGATGATAGACACAAGAAACACGTCATTAAAGCCTATGATGCAGAAATCGCCGCAAAATTAATCAGATTATCTTTGCGGTGTTAGGTAGAGACCGCCGATTGAGATTATCACTAACAGGTTTGAGCAACAGACTCAATTGTATTTTCGACAAAAGGTAGACTCGGGGCTGAGCGAACTCAATGATGGAAAAGGCATCCCTCACGAGCAAGTTAAGGATCGCCTGAAGAAATGGCTAAGCTGATCTGGTCGCCTGGAACTGCTGCCGATTTGGAGGAGGTTTGCGATTACATAGCAAAGGATTCAGAATACTATGCAAGACTCTTTGCTCAGAGAATCACCTCACTGATTGAGATGATCCAAGAGTTTCCCATGGTGGGAAGAATCGTGCCAGAGTATCAACGAAAAGACCTGAGGATGATATTCCAGAACTATCGGGTAGTGTATCGCATAAAACCTGAAGTTATCGAAATAGTGGCAATCATCCATGGAGCAAGGTTGTTGCCGAAAATAGACGAAAAGGCGTGATTTCACCTAACACGAGCTTTGCCAAATATTAACTCAGCGGACGAAAAGCATGGGAATAGAGATCGACCTTGAAAAATGTAACGGCTGTGGCTCGTGCGAGCCTGTCTGCCCCTTCGGCGTGATTGAGGTAATAGACGGCAAGGCGCAGGTCGGGGAAGGCTGCAACCTGTGCGGCGCCTGTGTGGAGGCTTGCACCTTCGATGCCATAACCATCGAGGAAGTCGAGCAGGCGGTCAGTGAGGGCTTTCAGGGAGTCTGGGTGTTTGCCGAGCAGAGAGATGGCAAGCTAAAGAGCGTAGCCTATGAACTCCTGTCAGAAGGCCGAAAACTGGCTGATAAGCTGGATACCGAGCTGTGCGCTATATGTATCGGTCACAACGTCGAAGGAGCCGAACAGCTTGTGGCTTATGGTGCTGACAAGGTCTATCTGGCGGACGACCCCGCACTGGCAGACCATCAGGAGGATTTCTACACCGGGGTGCTCGTTGATTTAATCCGCAAGCACAGGCCAGAGATACTGCTCGCCGGTGCCACCGCAATGGGTCGCTCGTTCATCCCTAGGGTAGCGTCCATCCTCTATACCGGGCTCACCGCCGACTGCACCGGCCTTGATATCGACCCCGAAAGCAAGCTTCTGTTGCAGACGCGCCCTACCTTCGGCGGTAACGTTATGGCCACCATCATGTGCCAGGCAAGGAGGCCCCAGATGGCTACTGTCCGCCCCCATGTATTCAAAAGGTCAGCGCCAGACGAAGGCCGACATGGAGAGATAATAAAGGTGGACTTCGATAAGGAAGCCGTCACCTCCAGAACCAAACTTCTTGATTTCATTGAAGACCTGACTGAAAAGGTCAAGCTCGACGACGCCGACATTATCGTTTCCGGCGGCCGTGGGCTGGGGAAGCCGGAGAATTTCCAGATAATAAAGGAACTGGCAGACGTCCTAGGAGCGGCTTTGGGTTCATCACGGCCCCCTGTAGATGATGGCTGGATTCCCTATTCACATCAGGTCGGTCAGACAGGGAAGACCGTCTGCCCCAAGCTATATATCGCCTGCGGCATCTCCGGGGCAGTCCAGCACCTAGCTGGCATGCAGACGGCTGATGTCATTGTCGCCATCAACGAAGACGCCAACGCCCCCATCTTCCAGGTGGCCACCTATGGAATTGTCGGCGACCTGTTCGAAGTAGTGCCGATGCTGACCGATAAGCTGAAGAAGTCTCGGGGGCTAGCTTAGCCAAGCAGCCCATTTCCCAGCTATAGAACTACCGACACATCAGGAACGTTGACAGCCACGTGTGAAGCGTCCTTAAAACATCCATGGGTAGGTAGGTCATAGCCATGTGTCATTCTGAGGGAGCGGAGCGACCGAAGAATCTACCTTCTTTGAGATTCCTCCCCTTTACGAAGCCAGCCCTGAGCGTCCTGAGATTCTTCCCCTTCACTCTGTGAAGGGGAAGAATGACAGTAAGTGAAGGGTTCAAGCTCAGAATGACAAAATGGGGACACTTCGTTAAGGTTCAAGATTACAAAGGATGTCGCCTCGCTCACAATGGCAATAAGGCTAAGGCTATATGACTTTGTCTCACACAAATGACAGGGACAATCGGGAAGAGATGATGTGCTATTGATGTACTGGCCGAGCAGCTTCTGCTCGATTGCGATTGACACTTGTATGACTTCTTACTATACTGCGAGCACTAACACATATCAGGAGGTTATGACCATGGCCTCGCTACTGAAGCTTGTGTTTGGCGGCCTTTTTGTCTGTGGTGCTCTAGCGTTCGTCGTTCTGGGCATCCTCGCCCTCTTCGACTTGGGATACGTTGCCGGTCTTTATGGTGCGCCAGCGTGGTTCATTTTTGTTATGGCCCTCGCTTTTGCTATTCCGATAGGCTGGATTGGAGTGGCTATACTCAGAAGCCGTGAGATCGTCTAATTCCTGCTTTCTCGTGTCCTCTTTTCTAAAAACGGCATTAGAGTCTGTTGCATAAACCCCTTTTGCCAGATAGAGAGGAATGGGATGATAGAGTAGCAGACTGAGGGGGAGGCAAGGATGTCATACAACTTGATTGAGTGCAATAGAGAGCAGATGTACCTGATGCCAGTGAGCCTGGGGGAGTGGTTGCCGGAGGGTCATCTGGCATGGTTCATTCTGGATGCAGTAGGAGCTATAGACCTATCGATCCTTCCGAGAAGGACAAATACAGGGGAGATGGTTGGGGGCGTGCCGCCTATGACCCTCAGATGATGGTATCCTTGCTGCTGTATGCCTACTGCTTGGGTGTGCGCTCCTCACGGCAGATAGAACGAGCCTGTGAAGTGGATGTAGCTTTTCGGGTAATCACAGCGAACCAGAAACCTGACTACTCGACGGTCTGCCGTTTTCGGTCACAGATCGAAGATTCTTTGAAATGAAGAGGAACT
>JAUWRG010000079.1 GCA_030610655.1 Dehalococcoidia bacterium | reverse complement strand
CCAAGAAGGTCGCCATTACCGCTTGCATGCGCAAGCTTCTCACAATCCTGAACGCTGTACTCAAACATCATACACCCTGGCAACATGTTGATTCTTGTATTTTCGGCCCATGTTCTTGACATTTAACACAGTTGCTGAGCCTGTCGAAGGGCCGTTCATGGTTCGACAAGCTCACCACGAACGGCGTTCCGCACATCTATTTTTATCCTTTATGGTGCCAATGGCAATCTCGGTGGGGGGTGGAAACTACCATGGGATTGCTTCGTGGGGTTTATCTTGAGCCATATGTTGAGATTCTTCGCTGCCCCTTCACTTCGTTCAGGGCTTCGGCTCAGAATGGCAATACGCGAAGGGCTCGCAATGACTGTAGGCCTTTGGCTTGCTTTTCTTGCCTGTCATTGCGAGGCTTGTCCCAAGCGTAAGCGAGAGGGAAGAAATCCTCCCTCCCCTCGCGGGATGGAGGGGGGATAGAAGCCCTTCGGCAGGCGTGTCATGAGTTTATCGGAGGGCTTCAGGGCGAACGGAATAAATCGGTTTTCGGAGTACAAGAGGGTGTCTAAGATACTTAGTAAAACAGGGTAGCCTAGAGCATCGGCTTTAGGCGGGATTGGAGCAAACACTCCAACCTACCCTGATTACCGGACAGCCTCAAAAGGTCGCAAGAGGGAGGATAATATGAACGAAATCTTTAGAATTCTGGAGCAGGATGCCCGAAAGACCCCCGAGCAGATCGCCACGATGACAGGTATCCCTTTGGCTCAGGTAGAGGAAACGATAAAGAAGGCGGAGAGCGACCGCACTATCCTAAAATACAAGACAATGGTCAACTGGGATAAACTGGGCGAGGAGCAGGTCTGGGCCCTGGCTGAAGTGAAGGTGACCCCACAACGTGATGTTGGCTTTGATGCCATCGCCGAGAGGATATACCGCTTCCCTGAGGCGCGGACAGTATATCTTATCTCAGGCACATATGACCTCGCTGTGTTCGTGGTGGGCAAGACGATGCATGAAGTCGCCGGCTTTGTGTCGGAAAAGCTCGCCCCTCTCGAAGGTGTGCAGGGAACGGTAACCCACTTCTTGTTGAAACGTTATAAGGAGGATGGGGAGATTATGGATGGCGAAGAGGGACCAAAGCGGGTACCCATAATGCCTTGATTTCGAACATTGCGATTGCTGAAATTCAAGATACGCTAAATCTGGAAATCATATGACTATTGCTTTTTCGAGCATCTCGATCGGCGGAATTCAAAAGACTGCAAATCTGTAAATCGCATGATGATTGCCTTATAGCGCGAAAGAGCGAAAAATGAAGAAGCGCGATCTCATATCCAAGCGGGTTAAGGACATCCCTCCATCGGGGATCAGGAGGTTTTTCGACATAATTGCCTCTATGGATGGAGTTATATCACTCGGTGTTGGTGAGCCAGACTTCGTCACCCCATGGCATATTCGCGAGGCAGGGATATACTCCCTGGAGAAGGGATACACCTCGTATACCTCCAACTACGGGCTTCTGGAGCTGAGAGAGGAGATCGCCCGCTACCTCAAGGTTCGCCATAATCTGGATTACGACCCCGAGCGTGAACTACTGGTGACAGTTGGGGTGAGCGAGGGGGTTGACCTGGCGCTGAGAGCAATCGTCAACCCAGGGGATGAGGTCATTATCCCCGACCCGAGCTATGTATCATACACGTCCTGCACCGTTTTGGCCGGTGGGGTGTCCGTCCCTGTGCCCACCACTATCGAGAACGATTTCAAGGTCAAAGCGCAGGACATCGACAAAAGAATCAACCCGAGAACTAAGGCCATCCTGCTCGGCTATCCCAATAACCCCACGGGTGCAGTGATGGACCGCGAGGAGCTACTTAAGGTGGCCGAGGTGGCCCAACGCCACAGCCTGATCGTGATCTCCGACGAGGTTTATGAAAGGCTGGTTTACGGCGTGGAGCACACCTGCTTTGCTTCTTTACCGGGGATGAAGGAGCGCACCATCCTGCTGGGCGGCTTCTCCAAAGCCTATGCCATGACAGGCTGGCGACTGGGTTATGCTGCGGCAACGGAGGAGATAATCGAGGCGATGATGAAAATTCACCAATACACCATGATGTGTGCCCCGACGATGGCTCAGATGGCGGCAATCAAGGCGCTCAAAGATGGAGAGGCCCAGGTGCAGGAGATGGTCGCCGAGTATAACCAGCGCAGACGTGTCATGGTCAAGGGTCTAAACGATATCGGACTTACCTGTTTTGAGCCCCGGGGGGCCTTTTACACCTTCCCCTCGATAAAGAGCACCGGGCTCTCCTCAGACGAGTTTGCCGAGAGGCTCCTCCTTGAGGAGCGGGTGGCAGTGATCCCCGGCTCCACCTTCGGCCAGTGTGGCGAGGGGTATGTCCGCTGTTGCTACGCTACCTCAATGGCGGAGATCGAGGAGGCGCTGGAGCGGATGGGCAATTTCGTCAAAAGGCATCGCGCCATTTAGTGTAGCGCGAGGTTTCAGAGAATGTGCAAAAACTTAGCAAAACAGGGTAGACTAGAGCATCTGCTCTAGGCGTGGTTGGAGCCCTTCATCGGAAGGTCTCCAACCTACCCATACTTTTCGGACAGGCTCTTCAGACTCGCCCATAAGGGTGACCCTAAAGGGTCGCGCTACGAATTAGATTCTTAATGGAACAGATGGAGACAAATTCGACTCAACGGCTAAAGGTTGCAGTATCATGGAGCGGGGGCAAGGATAGCTGTTTATCACTCTATAGAGCAATCTCCAGCGGTTTGCAGCCCTGCTTTCTATTGAATATGGTGAACCGGGACGCGAAAAGGAGCATGTCCCACGGTCTTGACCCCAAATTGATAGCCGCTCAGGCCGACGCCATGGGAATACCGATCCTTCAAAGGGAAACCACTTGGGATACCTACGAGCAAGAATTCAAAGAAGCGGTAGCCGAGCTAAAGCAACAGGGGGTTGATGGGGTAGTATTCGGGGATATCGACCTTGATGAGCACAAAGAATGGGTCGAGCGGGTCTGCGGTGAGCTTGAGGTGATTGCGATATTGCCCTTATGGGGCGATGAGCCATACACGCTCCTAAACGAATTCTTGCAAGCCGGCTTCGAGGCCATTGTGGTCAGCGCCAAGGCCGAATTTTTTGGCGACGAATGGCTCGGGAAGCGGATGAGCCAAGAATTCATCGGAGAGGTCTCAAGACTTAGTGAAGAATTCAACATCCACCCCTGTGGTGAGCATGGAGAATATCATACCTTCGTCACCGATGGCCCCATTTTTAAAAGAAGAATAAAGATAAGCAATAGCCACAAGGTTTTGAGAGAGGGATACAGGTTCTTAGATATCTCCAGATACGAGCTTGAGGGTAAATAGTGGAACAAAAGCCCAAGAGCACGCTCTCTCTGGAGGGCTTCCAGACAGCCGAGCTCCCCGATAATAAGATGCGCCTTATCCTCAACGCCTCAAAGGGCGATATCCCCTGCATCTTTCACCACCGAGAGGGCAATACAGGAGGGGTAATCTGGGTTTGTGTCGCCCTTGGTGGTCTCGACGGGCCATCCTTCGGCATCTTTGCCACACTGAGCGACGAGCTAGTTGACGATGGTATAAGCTCCCTGCGCCTCGACTATCGGTACCCCGGCGACTTCGGCAAGTGCGTCCTCGACATGCTGGTCGGGGTTCAGTTTTTGAAGCGCCAAAAGATAGCCAGGGTGGTCCTTGCTGGGCATTCCTTCGGTGCCGCCGTGGCAATCGTGGCGGGGACAATGAGCCCTGACGTGATGGCTGTGGTGGGACTCTCCAGCCAGACCTACGGGGCGCAGGACGTTGCTGAGCTTGCGCCAAAGCCGCTTCTTCTCATTCATGGAAGCCGTGACCGCAACCTCCCCGTCGAGTGCGCGGAGCTGATATGCGAGTGGGCCGAGGAGCCCAAGAAGCTCGTTATTTATCAGAGCTCGGGGCACTTTTTAAGGGAGTGTCACGGTGAACTCCACGACCTCGTCAGGAGCTGGCTGGGTAATGAATTGAGGCGAAGCAACAGTAGAGAACGCTAGATAGGAGTTGCTCCAAATCATGCTTGCTGGTAAAGAAGGGCATACTCCGTGTATCGGCGTTCTTCAGGGCTTCTCTTTTCTCCGCCTCATGAACTCCTCGTGTATCGGTTGGTTGGCGGCGATGATACTGTCGCTGCGGGTAGTGGACGACTTACCATCGGGGTCGGTGACTAAGCCTCCCGCCTCGCGAACGAGCAGCATGCCGGCAGCCAGATCCCATACTGCAAGAGATAGATTAATGTATAGATCAAGCCTGCCGCAGGCAGCGTAGGCAAGTCCCAACGCCGCAGAGCCCATCACTCTCACCGCCTCAACCCCAGGCCAGAGAGCGCTCGCTACCTCCAGCATTTCCCGCGCCCGTTCCGCATTGTAGCCCATATCGAAGCCGACAAGGGATGTCTGAAGCGATGTCCTACTGGAGACAGCCACAGGTGAACCATTCAAGAAAGCGCCCTGCCCCTTTTCAACCGAGAAGGTCTCCTGTCTCACCGGGTCGTGGATAACGCCCAACACAACGTCCTCGCCGTGTGCCAGGGCAATGGCAACGCAGAAATGTGGGACGCCATGGGCATAGTTACGGGTGCCATCGATGGGGTCAATAATCCAGCTATATGACGAATCGCCAGCAATGCCCGCGGATTCCTCAGCAATAATGCCGAAGTCGGGATACTCATCCTGAAGGAGCGCTATGATCCTCGCCTCTGAAAGCAAGTCAACGTCGGTAACGATGTTACTCCTTCCCGGCTTATATGAGATGCGCTTTTCACTCTGGAAATGATCCATGATGATATTCCCCGCCTCACTTGCCACTTGAGTCGTTACCTCGAGAGCCCCCCTACCACTCCTGGATAAAGGTAATTGCATCCTCATTCCTATATAAGTCCCATCCTCTCTTTGACCTCCGTCAGGGTCTCAATGGCAATGGCATGGGCGCGATGAGCACCGTCGGCAATAACCTCCTTAACATACTGAGGTCTTGCCACCAGTTCAGCGCGCCTGTTGCGGAAAGGAGCCAGAGCAAGATTTATCCCTTCTGCTAGCTGCTCCTTGCACTCAACACAACCGCGGCGGGCATCTCTGCACTCGTCGGCGATTTCATCTATCTGATCGGGGTTAAAGAAGTGATGGAGACGCCAAACATTGCATACCTCGGGGTGTCCGGGGTCGCTGCGGTACCTGCGTGCGGGATCGGTGAACGCGGACATCACTCGCTCCCTGGTTTCCTCCGCTGAAGCAGCGAGTTCGATCTCATTGTTCAAGCTCTTGCTCATTTTCTTTACACCATCGAGCCCCAGCACCAGGGGGGTAGTGGTAAGCTTCGCCTCTGGTTCAGGGAATGTATCGCCAAAGATATAGTTGAAGCGGCGCACGATCTCCCTTGCCAGTTCCAGATGTGGCAATTGGTCCTCGCCGACCGGGACGATTCCCGCCTTGTAAAGCACAATATCTGCAGTCATCAACACAGGGTAACCCACTAGGCCGTAGTTTATGTTGTGAGGCTGTGTCCTAGCCTTTTCCTTGAAAGTAGCAACCCTCGTCAGCCAGCCGAGGGGGGTAACCATGCTGAGTAGAGTATGTAGTTCCATCACCTGAGGCACATGCGATTGGACAAAAAGTATGCTCCTCTCCGGATCGAGCCCCGCCGCTAGCCAGTCGAGCATCATCTCATGGATATTTTCCTGGAGCCCCTCGGTGGCTTCAAGGGTGGTCAAGGCGTGGATATCAACAATGCAGTAGATACACTGGTAATCCTCTTGGAGCCCGACATAGTTCTGAATAGCACCCAGGTAATTGCCAATATGCTGTCTTCCAGTCGGTCTCGCTCCAGAGAAGACGCGATCTTTCATTACTTGCCCTCTTATCTAGGGAAGTCTAGCATAAAAAGGGAAACATCAGCAAGTTGGTGTACTTGTACGGTATATAAGTGATACATTTCCGTTTGTCTGAGTCCCATCTATCGGACTTCTCCAGGGTCGATCAAAGTCGCCCTCTGCCATCGAAGGCACCGAGCTGGTGTGAGGGTGGCTACGAAACAGGCCCAAATTTCCCCAACTCCACCCCTGATGGGGGATTTGAGAAACATTCCATTCACGAGCGGGGTATGTTACGGTCGCCGAAGATCTAGGCTGCAGAAACTGAAGAGGGTCAAATTAGTAGAATGGTTGAGGATGCGGTTATTTGAAACCATAGAGGCACTGCTATGTCGAAGTTATTATACAGCGGTTCGTTTTTCAACAGTCTAGCCTGATTCACTCCACCTTTCTGAAGGCGTTCTGTTTAACATAATTGGTAATTGAATCGTATGCTGAACCAGGAGGGAAATATTCATCTACGCCCATTTCTTTAACCTTAGGAACATCGTCAGGGAGAATGATTCCCCCCACAATTAACAGTTTATGTTCTA
>JAUWRG010000040.1 GCA_030610655.1 Dehalococcoidia bacterium | reverse complement strand
TACGAACTCCTCTCCAGGGTGTAGCGGGGAAGGTGCTTCAGGCGGTGGGTGTAGCCATACCAGTCCTTCGGCGGAAGGATGCGACCTGCCTGATGTGTGGTGCCAAAGATTTCGTATGCCCTCAATCCCCATTCAAAATCCTCTATTTTTCTGACAAACTGTAGAAGTTAGGTTAAATGATTTGACACGCAAGGGATAGACCCTCCATCTTTTCTTTCGTAAGTATTCTTACCCTGTCAAGTCATCCCATTTGGGGATAGGCTATATTAGAGTCCTTCTTACCTGCTAAGAAAAATCGTAGAAGTGTGCTAGCGGGAAAGGGATGGAGCCTTCAACACATAGTCACCGTTCTCGGTGGGAAGTACCTCCTTGAGAAGTAAGGTTTGTCCTCTCTGGAGTGCGGTGAAGCCATACCTACTGCGGATGCGGTCGATAATCTCGTCCAGACACCCCTGGCGCTCTATGGATGAATCCCAAAAGCTGAACTGCCTCCCGTCATTGATTAAGCTTGATACCCCAACGCCGATAAGGCGCACTTGCTGCCTCCTTTGGTGAAGAGCCTTCTCCAAGAGTTCACGCGCCGTATCGAAGATGACCCAGTCAGCATTCGTTGCTTCCTTCAGTGTGTAATGACGGGTGATAGTGTAAAAATCAGCATACCTGAGCTTTAGAACGACGCATCTAGCACTTCTACCGTTACGACGCAGTTCAGCACCTACCCTTTCGCTGAGGTAACATAGGGTCGCCTTAAGAAAAGGGTAGTCTAATGTGTCTTTAATAAAGGTGGTCTCACGGCTTATCGATTTAGGTGGCTGTGGAGGCTCGACTCTCCTTTCATCGATCCCCATGGCATAGCGGTGGATTACTTCACCCAGAGCACCCAGGCTGTTCTTCAAAAGGGGGGCTGGGAAATTGGCTAGTTCCCCTATGGTGGTGATCCCCATCGTCTTCAGCGACTGCTCTGTCTTTGGGCCCACGCAGGGGAGCTTGGCAACGGGCAGTGGGGCGAGAAATGAGCGCTCCTCTCCATGTGCTACTTCAAGGATTCCGTTCGGCTTTGATAAGGCAGAGGCGATCTTAGCCACCAACTTGGAATTGCCAATGCCAATCGAGGCGGTAAGCCTAGTTTTGTTCTTTATTATCTGTTTTATTCTTAGTGCCGTCTCCTGGGCAGAGCCATAGAGGGGTTCGAAGCCGGTGAGATCAAGATAGGCCTCGTCGATGCCTCTAGGCTCCATGTAGGGGGTGAAATCGGCGAGAATGACCATGATTCTTGCTGAAGCATCTCGATAGCGAGAGAAGCTGCCGTTCAAAAATATCGCATTAGGGCAGAGACGATATGCTTTCATCAGGGGCATGCCAGCGCAAAGTCTGTAGGCTCTCGCCTCATAGGAGGCGGAACAGACAACACCACGAGAGCGAGGCTCACCGCCAATTACAACAGGCTTTCCTTTGAGCTCAGGGTTCAGCACCTGCTCTACAGAGGCAAAGAAAGCATCAAGGTCAACATGAAAGATTTTTCGCGCTTTATCGTACATATGTTCTAATACATTATGAGGGATTGCTATCCTTTTGTCAAGAAGCTCTACTCCATATTGCAAAGATACCTGGGAGGGAAGACCAGAAGGGGCGCTTCTGTGGGGGGTTGGAGGCATCCCCCAGTTGCAAAGCGGGTATGCTGCCAGGTGGGTACCAATACATCTCAGGGTGGGTGGAGAAATATGATATTGCCTTGCTTCACCTTCACTGCGCTCAGGGCTTTGGCTCACCGCAATGGCAGAGACAATGGCGAATAAGTGATATGCCGCACTACCCACACAAACGAATATAGTCCCTTGCAATTCTGGGTGTGTGTTGATAGAATAATTGGCGCCGAGGAAAACGGGGTGTGGCGCAGTCCGGTTTAGCGCGCTTGCATGGGGTGCAAGAGGTCGGAGGTTCGAATCCTCTCACCCCGACCATTGTTATTTGGGTCACTTATCCAGAAGCTATAGTAAAGTAGAGATAGATGGTGTGGTTTGGGCAGAGCTTTTGTTGGGTTGGCTCTGTTCATCCTGACCTAGTAAAGTCCTCCTCAAGAAACTCCTGACGCTTGTTCATCACTTACCGCAAATGTGGAAACTGCTGTAGTAATCTAGTAGCAGTCTCAGTTTCTCTTTTTCATACACCTTAAGTAAATGTAGTCTTATTTTCGTTTTTCTCCTATTCTGCCCCCTTGTCTTGGCGAGGTGGCTGTGCTATCATACTTGCTAGAGGATTCGTTTTTTAATATCAGGGGCGAGATGACTACGGAGAAAGAGAAAGCCTTGGAGTTGGCAATTGGCCAGATTGAAAAGCAATTTGGTAAAGGCTCGATAATAAGGCTTGGGGAAACCTCGAAAATGATGGCAGTGGATATTATTCCTACTGGTGCTATCACATTGGACGTCGCCCTTGGTGTTGGCGGCATACCGCGGGGTCGGGTCACTGAGATCTTTGGACCGGAGATGAGTGGGAAGTCGACTCTGGCTCTTCATATTATCGCTGAGGCTCAGAATCGCGGCGGCAAGGCAGCGTATATCGACGTAGAGCATGTCTTCGACAAGCGCTATGCTGCTAATTGTGGTATTAAAGTAGAGGGAGAGGACAGTTTATTAGTATCCCAGCCGGATACCGGGGAGCAAGCACTGGAGATCACTGAGTATTTGGTCAGAAGCAACGCGGTAGATGTGGTAGTCATTGATAGCGTGGCTGCCCTGGTTCCTAGAGCAGAGCTTGAGGGAGAAATGGGAGATGCTCATGTTGGGCTTCAGGCTCGATTGATGTCCCAGGCATTAAGAAAGCTTACTGCTGCTATCCATAGGTCGCAAACCGCTGTAATTTTCATCAACCAGTTACGGGAGAAGGTAGGGGTATTCTTTGGCAACCCTGAGGTGACCCCTGGGGGTAGAGCACTCAAATTCTATAGCTCGGTTAGGATCGATCTGAGGCGACTGGAGACGATCAAAAAGGGAGATCAAATGGTAGGGAGCCGAGTTAGAGCGAAGGTGGTTAAGAACAAGGTTGCACCTCCTTTCAAAAACGCTGAGTTTGATATCATGTTCGACCAAGGGATAAGCAGGGAGGGCAGTCTCCTTGACCTGGGGACAGAGATTGGCTTGGTGACGAAAACAGGTGCCTTCTATTCCTATGGCGAGGTTCGTCTTGGTCAGGGTCGTGAGAACGCTAAGGATTACCTCAAGGAGCATAAAGAGGTCACCGGAGAACTTGAGGGGCAAATAAGGGCGGAGGTTTTTAAGCCTCAAGACCTCCCACAAGCGGTTTAGCACAAGTTGTAGATTCTGACCAACATTGTCAAAAGGCTGGGAGTGAGCTATCCAGCCTTTTTGTGTTTAATTATGAACACTATAACAGCTATTGAGGATCAGAAGGAGCGGAAGGACCGTGTTAATGTATTCTTGGGTGGTTCCTTCGCTTTCAGCTTAGAAAGGGAAGTGGTTCAGGAACAGGGCCTTCACATGGGCCAATCGCTCTCTGCTTTGCAGATAGACGAACTGGTAAGGGCTGACCTTTTTGGCAAGTGCCTTGAGGCTGCTCTCCGCTTGTTGAGTTACCGCCCGCGCAGTGAGGCGGAGATAAGGCAAAGGCTCGACCGAAGATTCGAGAAGGGAACTATAGATAGGGTTCTTCTTCATTTAAGAGAAAGACGAATTGTGGATGATGCTGCCTTTGCTCGGTTTTGGACAGAGAATCGGGAGTCCTTTAGCCCTCGGAGCAAGAGACTACTTAAGATGGAATTGAGGCGCAAAGGAATAGACTCAGAGGTGGTAGATGAGGTTCTGGGGGGGATTGATGATGAGGAGAGCGCCTATCGGGCAGCACAGAGAAAGGGGCACAAACTGGGGAAGGACTATGAAATCTTCAGGCAAAAGCTGGGTGCTTTTCTGGGCAGGCGGGGCTTTAGCTACGATGTAATCAACCGGACTATTGAGCGCCTTTGGCAGGAGTCAAGCTAGCTTTCCTTGCCTTGGCTTTGAGGCAAACGAAGGCATCAATAAGGATATAATTCATTGATGGCCTTATCTAACCAGGAAAGCCCCTGACGAAAGGGGAGACGAAAATGTTTGAATTAATTGGTATGGCGATAGGTGGGCTGGTAATCGGGGGACTGGTTGCTTATCTGGCGCGAGGGGCATTAGCATCTCGTAGGGTTCGTACTGCTGAGAGGGAGGCCGAAACCCTCCTTGTTGACACTCGAGCGAAACATAAGGAAGTACTCCTTGAGGCCAAGGAGGAGGCAATAAAGATTAAGTCCCAAGCGGAGGCAGAGAACCGACAGCGGCGTGGTGAACTTAATCGGCTGGAAAGGCGAATTTCGCAAAAGGAAGAGAATCTCGACAAAAAGGCGGACGGCTTGGAGCGCCGAGAGCGAGGTGTGAGCGCCAAAGAAAAGGAGGCGCAAGACCTGCTGGCACATCTTGAAGAGCTAAAGCGGAAGCAGCTTCAGCAACTAGAGCTTATCTCTGGGATATCCAGTGAGGAGGCGAAGGGGTTCTTGGCGGAGGCCTTGGAGGAAGAGGTTCGCCAGGATGTCTCCCGGCGTATTGGGGAGATCGAGGCTCAGCTCAAGGAGGAGGCTAAAGAAAGGGCGCAGGAGATCATCACCTTAGCCATTCAGCGCTGTGCTACCGATGTGGTGTCAGAGACAACTGTTTCCGTGGTTCCTTTGCCCAGTGATGAGATGAAGGGACGCCTTATTGGGCGAGAGGGGAGAAACATAAGGGCACTTGAAAGTGCGACGGGTGTGGATCTGATTATCGATGATACTCCGGAAGCGGTAACCATCTCGTCTTTCGACCCGCTACGTCGCGAGGTGGCGCGTATTGCCTTGGAAAAACTCATCCTCGATGGTCGCATTCATCCCGCACGTATCGAGGAGATGGTGCAGAAGTCAAGAGATGAGGTGGAGGAAACGGTCCAAGCTGAGGGGAAAAAGGCAGTGCAGCAGGCGGGTGTGCCCGGGTTGCACCCAGAGCTTATTAAGCTTTTAGGTCGTTTAAGGTACCGGTTCAGTTATGGACAGAATGTGCTTCTGCACAGCATTGAGGTAGCCCACCTAGCTGGTATGATGGCTTCAGAAGTAGGAGTCGGGATCGATCTAGCACGGAGAGCAGGATTGCTACATGACATTGGCAAGGCGGTGGACTACCAGACGGAGGGACCCCATGCTCAGATTGGCGCTAACTTAGTCAGACAGTGGGAAAAATCTGGAGAGGTGGTTAAAGCCGTCGCAGAGCATCATGGGGAGACTGGGTCGATGAGTGTTATGGGTTTTATTGTCTCCGCTGCTGATGCCATTAGTGGCGGCAGGCCAGGGGCAAGAAGAGAGTCTCTGGAGCAATATCTGAAGCGCCTCGAGGCACTGGAGAGCGTGGCCAATAGTTTCTCTGGCGTGGAGAAATCCTATGCTATTCAGGCTGGCCGCGAGATCCGCATTATGGTTAAGCCAGAAGAAATAGACGATCTAGAGGCATTGAGACTTGCTCGCGATATTGTGAAGAGAATCGAGGAAACTCTGGCATATCCAGGTCAGATAAAGGTGACGGTTGTCAGAGAAACTAGAGCTATAGACTACGCAAAGTAGGGGGGGCAGTTGCGAATCCTGATGATTGGCGATGTAATTGGCAGGCCTGGCAGACGGGCTGTGCAAGTGCTGGTGCCTGATCTGCGTCAGGAATACAGGATTGATTTGGTTATCGCCAATGGTGAAAACGCTGCCGGCGGTCTTGGGTTGACAAGGGAAACAGCCGAAGAACTTTTCGCTTCGGGAATTGATGTTATCACTTCAGGGAACCATATTTGGGATCACAAGGAGATTATCCCCAGTCTTGATAGTGAGTTGGCGATCCTGCGTCCGTTAAATTATCCCCCGGGTGTACCAGGTCGAGGTTACCTGACCAAGGGTAAGGTGTTGGTAGTTAACCTTTTGGGACGTACCTTCATAGGTAATTTCGATTGTCCATTCAGAGCGATGGACGAGCTCCTTGAGGAGCTTGTCGATAAACCTCCTGTGATCATCGCTGACTTTCATGCTGAGGCCACGTCGGAGAAGGTGGCCATGGGAAGGTACTTAGACGGCAGAGTCAGCGCTGTGCTGGGGACCCACACCCATGTGGGAACCATAGATGCTCGCTTGCTTCCTAAAGGCACTGCTTATATCACCGATGTGGGTATGACTGGTCCCCTCGAATCGGTGATAGGGGGCGATGCCGATGCGGTGATCAGAAGGTTCCTTACACAGCTTCCCCATCGCTTATCGGTGGGGAAGGGGAGCGTCGTTCTTAACTCCGTTTTAGTAGAGGTGGAGGAAAGCACGGGGGTGGCAAAGAGCATTGTCCGAATTGACAGGGAGACGGAATAGCATTGGAAGTTGACCTTCACCTTCATACCACAGCCTCTGATGGGCGGCTGACTCCTGCGGAGGTAGTTCAGGTGGCGGCAAGAAAGGGGCTAACGATAATCGCCATTACCGACCACGATTCCGTTGAGGGGGTCTCATCCGCTACAGAGGCGGCCAGACCCTTCCCTTCCCTTAGGGTGATCCCTGGTGTGGAGATAAACACCGATGCGCCGGATGGTCCGGTTCATATCCTCGGCTATTTCATGGACTATGAAAATATAGAGTTTCAGAGCGGTTTGAAGGCACTGCGCCATTCCCGAGAGTTAAGGGCGCAAAAGATGCTCGCCAATCTGGAGGGTTTGGGGATACATGTGGACTGGCAACGAGTGCAGGAGCTGGCAGGCGGTGGGTCTATGGGGCGACCACACATCGCCCAGGCGATGCTTGAGCGTGGCTATATCTCTTCTCTTGGGGAGGCTTTCACTAAGTATATTGGTCGCAAAGGACCAGCTTACGTAAAGCGTGCTAGGCTCTCTCCTGTAGAAGCAGTGGAGATGGTAGTTAGGGCAGGGGGCTTGCCAGTGCTGGCGCATCCAGCGGACATCAATAACCTTGAGGCACTTGTGGCCAAACTGAAGGGGGTTGGGCTTGTGGGCTTGGAGGCATACTATGATGGCTACCGGAAGAAAACAATCCAGCGGCTCGTGGGCCTGGCTGAAAAGCATGGGTTGCTCACATCCGGGGGCAGCGACTTTCATGGTTTGGGGAGTGCTGACGAGACGCCCATTGGTGGTGTAGATGTCCCTTTTTATTGCGCCGAGCGGCTAATTTCCCTGGCAGAGCAACGGGAGGTGTTAACCCGATGAGATGGCATACCGAGTCAATAGATTTCGCCAGCGAGGATGGAATGCTATACGGCGAGCTCCTTCTCCCCAGGGGTGAGGGCCCTTTCCCCGGCGCTGTTCTTTGCCATGGTATGGGAACAGACCATCGAGCCATGAGGCCTGTTGCCCAGAGGCTTGTG
The DNA here is from genome assembly GCA_030610655.1 of Dehalococcoidia bacterium. Taxonomy (GTDB): domain Bacteria; phylum Chloroflexota; class Dehalococcoidia; order E44-bin15; family E44-bin15; genus DAOUVR01. The sequence continues at coordinate 9,395 of JAUWRG010000040.1, read as the reverse complement.
CGAAAGGGTGTTGCTACTCTCACCTTCGACTTTCGCGGTCATGGCAAGAGCGAAGGCATTGTCGATGAAAATGCGCATCGGGATGTCATTGCTGCACTGAGGTTCTTATGCAGTCATTCTAAGGTTAATCCGAAGTGTATCGCTCTGGTGGGGCATAGCTTTGGAGCAGGGGCGGCAATCCTTGCTTCCGCTAAGATGAAGGATCTTCGAGCTCTGGTCTCCATTTCCAGTCCCGGCGAGGTGAAAGGCCAGCCAGGCGAGGTATTAGCATCCGTCTACCGCAAGGTAGTACAATTGGGCAGTGTCGTCCTTGAGTATCCTCGCTGTGGTGCGCTGCCAGGATCTGGGGGGCTTGCAGGCTTCATATTCAGGCTCTGGATGCGAATACGTGGATACCGCTTGCGCATCAACTGGCAGAGCGCCCTGGGAATTGGGCAAAGATTAAGGTCCGTTGCCCTTGAGCAGATGGGGGATTTCCCCAAGCTGTTCGTCCATTGTGAAGGGGATACTATAGCCCCCTATGAAGGTGCCTTGGACACTTATGAGAGGGTTGAACCTCCAAAGGAGCTTCTTTTGTCTAAGGGTGGTTTCCATTCCAGTCCGCTTTTACCAGGCAGGCTCAGGGAAGGGTGGGTCACTTGGCTTGTTTGCGCCCTGACTCAGGTAAAAGAAGGCTCTGAAGGGTTGCGAGGTAAAACTTGAGAGTTAGCTTATGTTGCCCTGGTTAATACTGCTGACTATAGGTGCCTATCTTCTCGGCTCGGTGCCCACTTCCTATATCGCGGGCAGGTTGCTTAGAGGGGTCGATATCAGGGATTATGGGAGTGGAGCGGTCAGCGGTTCCAATGTGTTTCACTCGGTAGCTCGCTGGGCTGTAGTCCCGGTGGGGATTTTCGATATCTTGAAAGGGCTTGCACCGGTTGCCCTTGCCTGTTATGTGCTGCATTTCGATATCTGGGCTCAAGGGGTCGTGGGCCTCGCTGCCATCGCCGGTCATAACTGGTCAATCTTCCTTGGTTTCTCTGGAGGTCGAGGCCTGTCGACAATGATGGGCGCTCTTGCCATTCTTGCGCCTTGGCAACTCGCTGTATTTATCGCTATCTGGGTTCTTGGTATTGTTGTTCTAAGAAACTCACCTATAGGGGCGATCATTGGTGCAATATCATTGCCTCTGGCCAGTCTGGTCCTTAGGGAACCGGTGGAATTAACCTTATGCCTTGTTGCTATACTGCTTCTTTTAGTGATGAAGAGACTTTTAGCGGACCGAGCCACCCCGTCTGGGGGCTGGAGGCGGGTGGCAATCTATCGTTTGTTCCTTGACCGGGATATTCCCCATAGGGAGGCCTGGATCCATGGAACCCCCTCCCATGATGACAAGCCCACTGAAAAGAAATGAGATTGGTAGTCCTGAAGACAGGACACACCGAATCATCAGCTATTTCCTGGAATAGCGTTCCTGTTCTATGCCACCATCGTGGTCGCCTTTTTCGGGGTGATAGATATAGCCACAAATGCTGCACTCGTCTTTTGCCATTTTTGCCGTTATATACGACGATGTAAATACTTGCGCATAGTATATAGGGAAATTCTAAATACTAATTGATACCTGCTCCGCAGCCTAAGCACTAAACAAATCCAAAATTCTAATGCCCAAAATTCACCCTTTCAGGCTGTCTAAAAACCTCATTCCGCGTAGCGTCGTGACTCCTGTCACAACGAAGAATTCGTCCTTCAGCAGAAGGACAGGAGTGGCTACGCTACCCTTTTTGGACGGCCTGTTTAGGTGCATTGTTGATGTCTTGTTAACTAGCCTGTTCTTACATGGCGTCCTCTTGGCTGGCTTCTATGGCTCGCTGCAACTCAACATGGAGCTGGGGCGGCAGCCCCTCGATGTCTACCCTGAGGAAACCTCTCACTATGGTGGCTGTGGCCTCATCGCGTGTTAAGCCTCGCATCATTAGGTATTCCACTTCCTCTTCAGCTATCTTGCCTACAGCCGCTTCATGAGATAGGTCTATACCAGCTAATGTCCCCTTAAGTTCCGGTATAGCGTGAATCATGCCTTCTTTCCCTAGAATCAGGCCACGGCACTCGAGATGCCCTTTAACTTCCGGGGCATTGCCTTCTATGTAACCACGAGCGAAAATGTCTCCCCCCGTGGTAATAGCCCGTGATATTATCTCGGTCTTTGCTCCTTTGGCATCGAGGATGACTCGAGACCCCAGGTCCATGGAAGATCCAGGTGTTGCAACCAGTATGCTATTGAATCTAACTACTGCGTTATCCCCGACACATCTCGCCAGCGGGCTTGTTTGCAGTGACCGCACTGGCTTCATAATTACGTAGTTGCTAAGGAACACGCCATTTTCTTCAACAATTATCCCGGTGCGGGGGCGCACCTCTATCTCTGGCGTCCAGTTATGTATCATAGTGAAGCTGACCTTGGCCCCTCGCTTGATGTAGAACTCAGAAACCCCCAGGTGTAGTCCCGCTTCCTCTCTGGAAGCCGTGGTGCAGCCGGTAATGATATGTAACTCGGAACCTTCTTCGGCAATGATGATATTGTGGACATTCTGTGCCAGGTTACCTCTGGCCAGGTAAAGGCATGCTTGAACAGGATATACTGTCTTGCTGCCCGGCAGGGCTCTGATAAAGTAACCGTTACTTTGATTGAGCTCGACATGAGCAGTATATTTGTCGGTGTCTACGGCTACAGCATTCCAAAAGTAGTCAGACAGCCAGTCATATTTCTCCAAGGCATGGTTAGTGCCCATCACCTCTATCCCCTCTTGCATTGCCAGGCTATGTACTATGGAATGATCCATCTGAATGATAGTTCCTGAGCGCTGGCTATTGTCATCCAATGTAACCCCGACATCTAGCATTCGCTGTTTGGTTTCAACTGGCAATTGCGATGGGTCATCCTGATAAGGCAATTCTTCTGCGGAATGACCATACTTGTTCAGGTCTATGTCCTCACCAACAGGCGCTTGCTTGGACAATGCTGTCTTGGCCTTATCTGTAGCGGCTTTCGCCGATCCTATTTCAGGCATCTTCTACATTCCTCATAGTCCTTATTCTTTATAGTCTCCAGAATCTCATGAGGGTCTCCCTCACAGATTATCCTGCCATCCAGCATGACATAGCCGGTGCGGGCGTTAACATAGTCCAGGATATGGCCAGTATGGGTGATAATAAGGCCGCTGAGCCTTCGATCACGTATTGGATGTTCCTTCTGCAAAAGCTCGTTTATCAACTCGCCGATTAGGGCGATATTTACCAGGTCAACGCCAGACTCAGGCTCGTCTAGCAAAGCCAGGTCTGGTTCTTGAGCCAGTAACTGCATAAGCTCAGAGCGTTTTATCTCGCCGCCAGAAAATCCATAGTTTATATCCCTATCCATCAGATCACCCATATGAGCTTTCTCTGCTATTCTGGCTATGGCTTCCTCGCTAGTCCCTTCCCCAATACAGGCAGCAACCATGTCACGAGTTGTCACCCCACGAACAACCGGTGGTCTTTGGAGAGACATACCGATTCCCCGGCGAGCTCTCTCATCCATAGATAACCCCACTATGTCCTTGCCCTTAAAGATGATGCCGCCCCTGGTTACATGGTATCTAGGGGCACCCATTATTGCCATTAGCAGCGTAGTTTTCCCGCTGCCGTTGGGACCAAACAGGACATGGGTCTCACCAGCTTTGATACTGAAACTCACATCGTGCAGAATTTCCTTGTCATCTACTGCTACGGTTAGCTGCTCAATCTCTAGCATGTGTCCCCTCCTATTATGCCTGTTGTCACTTTACACTCGTTGTTGGGCTCTTAGTGGATATTCTCCCCTCTTACTTCTCAGATTTTTACCAAAATTTAGCGAGAATGCCCCTCAGCTTGCTGTGGGGTGATTCATTTTCGGGCTTGATATCTTGCTAATCTCTAATTACAAAGTCTTTGCTTATCTATGGATGGCTATAATCTATTCTATCATACTTGCACGTGGTTGTTTCAACGACTCCCTGGTCGGATCATGCCGCCGTTTTCTCATGCGCTTAGTGCTGTTTGTAAAATCTCACTGCTGGGGGGAAAGCGCCAGTTCATGTGTTTGATTGTGTTTCAAATTAGCAGGGGGGTTAACGGTTAGGCAATCTCATAGTAACTGGTAGCTACCGTAACGGTTCTATTGCGTCTCTACCTTCTGTGATAAGGATGCCTCGGTGACGGTGACGAAAAGCTCGGTCAGTTTGGGGTCAAGTTGCGTCCCAGCGCTTCGTCTTAGTTCTTCTATTGCATTTTGGGGGGACATGGCCTTGCGGTAAGGGCGTATTGAGGTCATAGCGGCGTAGGCATCGGCTATTGCTATGATGCGAGCATCGAGGGGGATATTCTCGCCACTCAGGCCGGATGGGTAGCCAGTGCCATCCCAATGCTCGTGGTGGTGCTGAATGCCAGGCACACAGTTGGCTAGATCAGGGACGTGTCTGATGATTTGGGCTCCCATCTGAGGGTGGGTTTTTAGCAGTTTCCACTCCTCATCGGTGAGGCGGTCCGGTTTAGTGAGAGTTCCGTCGGGGATGCCAATCTTGCCGATGTCGTGTAGCATGGCGGTGGCGCGAATGGTGGCTATCTTCGGCGGGGGCAAATCAAGGGCTTCAGCAAGTGCGATAGCGCTTTGTGCCACCTTCTTAGAGTGCCCATAAGTATAGTGGTCCTTGGCGTCTACGGCGGCGTCTACGGCGGCGGCTAGGGCGTAGACCATGCCAAGGATTTCTTGGGTTGCCTTCCCTTTCTTTAATGACGTCGGGGTAGGTAGCACCTCGGTAGACAGGCAGGTCTGGTTTCTGCCCATCGCCTTGGCGAGATACATAGCACCATCGGCGCAAGCGATAAGTTCTTCCTTAATCACCCCATCAGTAGGCCATGAGGCTAGGCCCAAGCTAGCCGTCAGTGGAATCTGCTTGGTGAACATTTCCAGTTCTATTGTCTTGCGGATTCTTTCAGCTACAGTGTAGGCGTCATCTAAGCGCGTCTCGGGCAGAATAATGGTAAACTCCTCCCCCCCATAGCGACAGGGAATGTCGATACCTCTAACAGAGTGTTTGACACACTGCCCTATTTGTCTGAGGACTTCATCTCCAGCTACATGGCCATAAATGTCGTTATATGGCTTGAACAGGTCAAGGTCCATCATGATCAGAGAAAGTGCGGTGCCGAAGCGAGAGCTTCTGGCGATCTCTTCCCCAAGGCGCTCGTGGAAGTAGCGGTGATTGAATAATCCGGTCAGCTCATCGGTGTGGGACCTTAAGATGGCGTCAGCATACAGCAGGGCGTTGTCTATTACTATCCCTGCCTCATTGACCATGGTTATTAGCAGGCTTATATCCTCGGTATAGTAGGGGCTATCTGACTTCTTCCCTGTCAGCGCCAGGACGCCAACCAGCCTGCCTCTGCTCCTTATGGGCAACAAGCAACTCTGATTTGGAGTCGATGAGGTGATGTCTCTCATCTTTCCATAATCCCTTGAGTTCGGGGATAGTATCTATAGAATCTACATTGAGTGGCTTGCCCTCATTAGCCAGCCAGGTCAGGATGGGATTATCCTTCCGTAAATATGGATTAGCCGCCGGCTCCACCCCGTCGGCTCGGTAAGTAAACTTGGTAGTGAAATCGCCGCTCTCGGTATCGGGGATCAGGAGGCTGGCTTCTCTGGTGTGCAGTGCCTTTGTTATGGGATCTAGCATGTTTTCCGCCAGTTCACCTATGTTGAGGATGTTACTCATCTTATCACTGTAGCTGAGCAGAAATTGGCGATAGTCATAGGTCTCTCCGAAGAACCGCCGGTCCACCCATTCCAGGGTCTTCCTTCTCGCAAGCTGGAAAACTATGACTATCGGGAACACTATCACCGCTCCAGCCAAAGCAACACCGTAGCTTGGCCATTGTGGGGCGAGTATGCGAATAACAAATGCCAGGCCTAGATATATAGCGATGATAAAGGCGGCTAAAATGGAGTATGCCAGCCCCCTTCGCGAAACCAGCCTGATGTCAAGTAGCTGGTATCTCTGGATGGCATAGGTGAGGATGAAGGCATTGACCAGGTTGCCTAAGTTAGCCAGAGGGTACTTTGCCAGATAGGGTAGGAGATTGGTCAGTGTAAAAGATAGCATAATGGTGAAGCCGATCAATATATAGGTAATTCTGCTGCGGGCGAGAGCATCCTTCAGGTGCCTATACTGCTGAATCAGTGAGAATATCGCTGAACCCAAAAGGCCCAGAATCATTAAGGTAATTGGATAGATAGTGGGGCTGAGTTCGACCTCTAGCAATCCGCTGGTAATAGAGGCGCTCTCTATGATATGGCCGGTGAAAGCTAAGGGAATGCAGAGTGCCACAATCCCATATCCAAGTTTTACCCCGATCCCGGCGGGCCTATTCATGAAAGCGCGCAAGAAGTGGTAGTAAGAGGCCGCTAGCAACATTATGCAGATGAAGATGATCTTGTATAGTAGAAGTGTGTGCTCGGGGAATACCGCAGTGTATGTCAAGAAGCAAACAAAGCCCCATAAAGCCAATGTAGTGAGGAATAAAGCGAAGGTCTTATGTACCCTTTGCAGGGGGCGGCGCAGAGCAAGCACCAGCAAACCACAATAAGCAATGAAGCTTAGAAGGGGTATAACAGCGTAAACGTTCATCTGAATTATCGCCCTTTTATGTAAATGCCGAACCAATTATGACCGATGTGGTATCAATTGTCAATAGTTTGTCAATAGAGGGCAATTATGCATATAAAGGCATGGATTATCAATAGTACGATATAGTGGGATGGCTGGGCTCATACAAAGTGAAGAGGGTAGCGCCTGGGGGCGCTACCCTCTCAGTCATACTTGGCGGGCTATATTGAGCTTATCTATCTTTCACTGGCTGCTACTTTTGCCTCTCTCGCTCTCCTTGCTCTCGGTTTGGCGATAACACCGGTGAGGGAATTGATGATTTCGTCAGGGGGGTTCATATGTGGTGGCTTCAGGTGGCCCAAGTCAGCGCCAGCCTCTTGCTGCCTCAAGATGTATCCTTTGAATGCGCCCTGGGGGAGGAAGCTTACCTCCAGTGGCTGCCAGCCAAAGAAGCTCTCCAAATCGGCATAGCCTTCATCCAGCTTCTTGAGTTCCTCATGTATCGCCGACAATACCTGCTCACAACTTCGCTCGCCATCTCTCGGCTCAATGTACAGGTGCAAAACCGGCTTTCCCTCCTTCGGCTCCTTGCGTGCCACCCAATCTTCGTATCCTACTCCTGACTTCTCCATCGCTTGCCAGATCACCTTTTCGGTGAGCGATGTGTGGTAGAATCCTTCGAAGTTGATAACTTCATGTGCCCGGGAGTAGAAGGCCATCTGGGGTATATCTATGTCGAGCTTATCGTTGCGCAGTGAGGTTATCTTGACCAAATCGCCGAGGCGGTACCTGGTGAAGGCCCCACCATGGAAGTTGGTGATGACTATCTCATAAACCTCGTCTGGTTTAACCTCATCAAGCAAAAGGGTGCTAGGCTGATAAGTTGAGTCCTCCTTTTCCTTGAGGCGTTCATCTTCAGGGATAAACTCCAGAAAATTGAGCTGGGGGATGAAGGTCATCCCTTCGTAGTCCCAGGTCTGCATGGCGATGAGGGAAGCCTCGGCGGAGCCGTAGATGTCCAGAGGGTATCTGCCCCACATCTTCTTAATCTTTTCCTTGTAGATTGAAGTATCCGTCCCCCCGGCTACTATCCCCTTGAGCGACCAGAGGTCTTTTGGCAGAAGTGGGCGACGGGCCAATTTCGCCTTCAATAACCCCTTGGTTAATCTGAATAGAACCCTTGGCTTGGCGATGAGGGATGTGATTTTGACCCTATCCTCCCGCTTGCTCAGCCTTTCTCCCACCGCTACTATGATGCCAGATATCCCAAAGAGGAGGCTCATCCCTTCCTCCATGGCTTGTTGGAAACCCTGCTTGACCCTTTCCTCGAAGGGCATTTCCTCTGCTTCATCCTCTGGAGGCATGACGTTAAAAGAAAACTCCTGTTTTGCCCATCTCACATAGGTGCCGGTAACATAAGGTGGAGGGGCCATAATGTAGAGAACCTTCTCATCCTTATTATTCAAGCGGAATTCGCCCTTCTGTTTGCAGGTGGCGAAAATCGAGAAGGCGAGGATGAGAGATGATAGTTCCTCAGCCATCCTTTGGGTGAGGGGCGCCCATTTATGGTAATACGCCCCAGACTTACCCGACGTGCGCTGCCAGTATATCGGCGGCTCAGGCAACGCATCGTCCTTTTTCTCGGGGAGATAGGGTGTGTGATCGGCGTAGGTGGTGAGGGGAACCAGTGCCCTGAATTCCTCTATGCTTCTCGGCTTTGCTCCTCGCATCACGCTTCGCCCCAGTTCGCACCTGTTTAGTAGCTCAATCTGCTCCAGCAGTAGTCGCCGCTGAATGTTCATGAAATCCTCGAGGCTGAGGTCGATGAATCCACAGCACTGCTTCCATATCTCCTCGGTTTTTCCTTGCCACCATAGTTCACTTGCGGTTGACATTGTTTCCTCCTTCCCGCTACCAGCTCCTGATGCTCCAGCTAATTCACTTGCTCAGTTCACTTCCATTTGATCTTGGCTCTTCGCTCACCTTCTCCCGGCTCCAGTTCCTCTTCTAGCCCCTGTAGCTTATGGTTGAACTCCTCAAATTCGGCTGTGCGAGAGGTTTGATCTATTTCCAGACCGAAGCTGAGGAAGAAGTCGAGGAAGCTGCGGAACAGGTCTTTCATCCCTTGCTCAAAAGCCTGAAATTGCTCCCTGCTAACATAGCGCCCATCGTTGGTTTCCTCTTTTTGGAAGTGGCTATCAATTAAGAAATCGATGAATTCCCCCTGGCCCATGTCACCACGGTTCTCATCGATCTTCTTTACGATCTCTGTTGGTACTATCAACATTCTTTTCTCAGGTATCGTTGCCCCCCGATTAGGTCTTGCACTATAGTGCTTCCGGGATTATAGGGGGAGATTATTGCGATTGGAAGGGATTATGTACTAGAACAATGTTCTAGCTCTATCTGGTGGGCACGGGAATGAAGAAAATTGGCTGAGGAGGTTACGAAGGCGCTACAAAAAGAAAAGCCCCCTTTTCAGAAAGGGGGCTCGATTTGCTCGTTCGCTCAACTCACTTCCACTTGCTCTTAGCCCTTCTCTCACCTTTCCTACCATCTAGTTTCTCTTCTAGCCCATGTAGCTTATTGTTTAACTGCTCAAATTCGACCTTGGGGGAATCGTGGCCTATTTCCAGACCGAAGCTGAGGAAGAAGTCCAGGAAGCTGCGGAACAGGTCTTTCATCCCTTGCTCAAAAGCCTGAAATTCCTCCATAGTCACATAGCGC
>JAUWRG010000068.1 GCA_030610655.1 Dehalococcoidia bacterium | reverse complement strand
AGACCCGCTATCGAGGATTAGAGAAGAACACTGTGCAGGTATACAGTCTCATGGCGCTGGGGAATCTGTACCAGGTCAGACATCAATTGGCGAAAACGTAGGAGACGTGTGCTTGAACCTGTCCGAAGGGACAGATCAGGTGGAAACACCGTAGCAAAACCAGTGAAATCAGGCTGAGCGAATGACTTCACAACCTTGAGAAGCACCCGGAAAGTCGGGAAAAACATCCGGGAAGCCGAAGGGATTTTGGGGATAAGCTTGTTCAGAGGTTCCTTGATTATAATACGGTCTTAATGTATACTAGAGTTAGCATTCATTGAAAAAGGGAAAGAATGAATTCTCCGTTTAGATATGCAGGCGGCAAGTTCTATGCTCGAAAGCTGATTATGGAGCAAATCCCGCCAAATCACTTATATTACATCGAGCCCTTTGCAGGCGGAGCATCAATATTTTTCGCTAAGCTAAAAGTAGAAAATAATTGGTTAAATGACATTGATTCGGATTTGGCTAATTGCCTTATGATTATCAGAGATAGACCATACGAGCTTATCAAAGGGTTATCCGGGGAAGCCGCAACAAAAGAGCGGCACGGATACTATAAAAATGAATTTAAGCCAAGAAATAAATTAGAAAAGGCAATAAGATGGTTCTACCTGAATAGGACTTCTTATTCAGGAATTATGAATATGCAGAATTGTTATTGGGGTTATGGGGACAAATATAGCATGAGACCAGAAAACTGGCCAAGAAACATAACCCAATCATCACGAAAACTGCAAGGCGTAAAAATTACGTCAATCGATTTCGAGCAGGTAATAAGAGAGGTATCGGATAATTCCCTTCTATTTATTGACCCGCCCTATTTCAGCGCAGACCAAGACAAATTCTATACTTACGCTTTCAGAAAAGAAGACCATTTTCGTTTATGCGAAGTACTGATGAAAAATAATAGTCGATTCAATTTCCTACTCACATATGACGACAATCCAGAAATAAGAGAATTATATTCATGGTGTACAACTATACTTGCTAAAGAATGGAATTACACAATAAATAGAACTGATGACCAGAAGGACGGGACAAAAGAGAAGGGTAAAAGATACAAAGGGAAAGAAGTCTTCATAATGAATTACGGATGCTCGAAAAAGAACGGTGTGCAGTTAGACTTTCTTGACTATGCAAGCACTATCGACTTGAATAAGGTTTGAGCTTGGTCGATATGTACCCAGGGATTTGACGGCTGAATAGAAGTCGGTTCAAATCTAATTATGGGATAGTTCGGAATAAAGCAGCAGTTAGTTTTGTTAGAGCATTGTTTCCTAGTACAAATTACTCCGGTAGAAGAACTAGCAATAAGGTCTTTAGTTTTAGCCATAAATATGGTATTGAAAGCAAAGTCCTTTTGAGAATCTGGGTCGGTAGCACCTAGCTTGACCAAGAATTCATGTTCTGCTTTCTTTGGTTTCCAGACATATAAATGACTCTTGCTGTCTGTTCTATAGAAGGCATTTCCAATAGAAGTAACGACAATGTCAAAATCAGCTGCTACATATTGGTCGCGGTGTGCTCCTAAAGCCTTCTCATCTACACCAAGTTTGGGAGCTAATTCCTTGACCTTAGCATCACCGAGTGTACGGCTGCGCATACATTTGACCTTTATCTCAGCATGACCGTCAGCAAAAATGCGGTATCCCTCTTTTTTAGAAAGCTTGCATTCGAGACGAAGGATTCTGCCAGTTCTCTTGTGGAAAACCCTAACATCTGTATCGTGATAAAAAGCCTCTTCACCGGCGGTTGCTTTACTGACAATCCATTCATTAGAGGGAAGAATTGCCTGCAATTTCATTATTACAGAATACTCAAAGGCTTTGCCCCGAATCATGGGCACAACTTTGGGTTCATAAAGGGTGTCAGCCAAATATTCGATAGGTATACTATATTCTTGGCAATACTCGATAATCCTATCCGACCAGCTATCAGTCATGTAAACCCTTAAATATGGCGCTAAGGTCTAGGTCCAGAGCCTTACAAATCTTATTTATGTTCTCCAATGTAATATTCTTCTCGGCTCTCTCTATCATTCCAATGTATGTGCGATGCAAACCCGCTTTTTCAGCAAGTTGTTCTTGCGAAAGACGTTGTTTGCGCCTCTCATGTCTGACCTTCTTACCAAATTGGACTAAGATTTCCTGTGGCATTTTTCACTTATGCGTAAATGATAACTATAGTATATGAAGATGCTAACTATAATGCGACATACTACAGTTAGCAATTAAGCCTTTAGCACGAAGATGGACAACCTATCCCTTACTCGTGCCCGCCGTATCTAACAAGGACATAAGCCACGAAGGGGTGCGCCATCTGTTGCTCCCTGGACTATTGACATTTTCGCATAGACGTATTATTATAAAGTAAGCGTCTATAGGATAAATGAATGCCAATCTACATTTTGAAGTGCCAGAGATGCAATCACGAATGGGCATCGAAAATGGAAAAGCCAAGGCTATGTCCAAAATGCAAGAGCGCATATTGGGACTTACCAGTAATAACGGAGGAATTTATGAAAGGAACAATAAGCTGTCCGTTGTGTCTGCACAGAGAATTTGCTTCATTCCTTAATTTAGCTCGTCACATGGTACTCAGTGACCGTCCTGCCGGTCCTCATCAGAGATGGCTGCAGTCTTTTCTGAATAGAAGATTTGAACAATACGCTTTCGGTAAGGACAAGGCGATTGCCATGCGGTTGAAAGCATATTGGGACAAAAACGGGTCATGGCCAGATATTGGAGATATGTAGTTAATTAGAGTGGAAGGATATCAGGAAATGAAATTGAGTGAAAGATATGAGAAGCTGATGGATTTCATATATAGAGAATATGAAAGAAACAGCAGCTTTGAGGGGCACGGTGAATTCGCAAGTATTCTTGTTCAACGATTCCAACGACGTTCAGGAATTAATCTAGGAGCTGCCCAAGCCGAATTATCGGCAATGTATCATCTCTTAAGGCAGGGTTGGATTGAGATTGTATCAGTAGATGGAACTCGTATAAGGAGTAATAAACTATACGGTCATAGTCGAATTAAACCTACACATGAAGGTATATTGCACGTGGAAGAAAGAAGAAGTCTGGGCAAAATAACGATGAAAGCATCGTCGACTACAGCAGAGATTATTGGGAGAGCTTTAAAAGGATTTTTGGGGAGGTAATAATGGCAGCCGCTATTTACTTCCGTGTAAGTACCGAGGGCCAAGAGCAGCATGGCACAAGCCTGCAAACCCAAGTGGGAGCCTGCCAGAAATATTGCCAGGCTCGGTACGAAGTCGGGCATTAACTAAGCGAAGCCTAGTTCACGAGAAACGAATAGGCGTCTGATTTGCACCAGACGTCTATTTCAATTTATGCGAAGCTAAAATTTATTACCATTGAACAAACATGGGCATGACTACGTGGACATAGTTGTCAGTGCCTACGGGTCGAATCAGGCCAGGGCTTGATGGGTTGGTGGTCTCAAGGATCACCCTATCCTCGCGAAGGACGCTTAAAACATCGGCAAGAAACTTGTTGTTGAAGGCTATCTTTGCTTCTTCGCCCTCCACCATAGCATCGACCTCACCTACGTTGTCGCCAACCTCCTCGGCGCGCGCAGAGAGCACGACTTTGCCAGGTGCCAACTCCTCGCCTGGCGTTATCTGGAGGCGCACGATAGCGCTTCCCTCTCTAGCGAAGATGGAGGCAGTCCTGGTGGCTTTTAGGAAATCGGAGAGGCCTATCTCAGCACGGGTAACATAGCTTTGAGGGATGAGCTGGGTATAATTAGGGAAGGCGCCCTGTATCAATTGAGAGGCCATCTCCACATCTTTGAGGCGAAAGAGCACCTGGCTTCCATTGGGGTTGATGGTTATCTCAACCGGCTTCTCCTCATCGCCAATAAGGCGCTGAAGCTCGTTGAGGGTGCGAGCGGGAATTATTACCTCGGTCATCTCCGCTACCGGCTGGGCTAGGGGCGCTTTATGCACTGCAAGCCTGAAGCCATCGGCGGCAGCTAGGGTAAGGGTATCACCATAGAACTGACAATGGACACCGGTGAGCACAGGTCTCGTTTCCTCCGTTGCGGCGGCAAAAACCACCTGAGCGATGGCGAGGCGAAGCGCCTCTGGATCGATCGTTGTTGCCACACCTTCTTCTATCGAGGGAATTGGGGGGAATTCCTCTGCTTCTTCCCCATTGATGCGCGCCTCAAAGCGAGCACACTTGAGCTCGAGGGTGCGGGTGCGCGGCGAAAGGGTCAAATTGATCTGCTCGTTGGGCAAGGAGTTGACGAAGTCGGTGAGGAGCCGAGCGGGGATGGTAATTGCGCCTTCCTCCTCAACCTTAGCACCTAGCCAGTAAGTGATAGCGATCTCCAGGTTGGTGGCAGCAAGCTTCAATCGGGATTGGTCTGCTGTTAGCAGAATGTTATTGGTTATTGGCAGTGTGGTTCTAGTAGCAACCGCCCTGCCAACAATGGCTAATCCTTTGTTTAGGTCTACTTGAGAACACGATAATTTCATGATTCACCCCCACGGATATTGGCAGTAGTATATACTAATTAATGGTTTCGCTCAAGTCACTGTATTTATTCATCTGATTGGTGACACCCATCTATTCCTCGTTGCCCCTGTTTTGTTGACCTACCCACCCACCCTGAGGTGTAGTTCTGCTCCGACAGGTCGGAGAGGCCCCCGCCAACCCCCTATTGTCATTCTTCCCCTTCACAGAGTGAAGGGGAAGAATCTCGTTTCATCTCCCTTGAAGGGTGAGGGTGAACTCCCCCTCCCTCTAACTCCTCCGACAGGGGAGGGAGAATTTATTCTCTCACTTATCTATCTGAACGAGATCAGTCGCTACCACGTTCACCAGCCTCCGCGGCACATAGATGACTCTGACAATCTTCCTATCATTCAGGTAGGCTTTTATCCGCTCACGGTTTAGCGCCAGCTCACGAGCCTTCTCCTCGGTAATGGTGATAGGTGCTGTAACCCGATCACGGAGCTTACCGTTGACTTGAATCACCAGGGTGAACTCCTCCTCAGCGGCAAGCTCGGCATCCCATTCGGGGAAAGGCTGGTTGTGGATGCTGTAGGGGTGGCCGGTCCTTGTCCAAAGCTCCTCGGCAAGATGGGGAGCGGTGGGAGCAAGGAGCAGGAGCAGGCTATCGATGGCTTCCTGCCATGCGGCTGTTTCCACGGATTTTTCCTTTCGCACCTTTCCCAGATAGTTGGTGAACTCCATGAAGGCAGCGATCATAGTATTGAAATGGAACCTCTCCAGGTCCTCGGTAGCCTTCTTGATAGTCTTGTGAGTGATGCGGCGTAGTCTTTTCGTGGCAATTGCTTTTGGCTTCTCCTCGGAATAACCACCCAGCACCAAATCACACACCCTATTCAGCCAGCGGGCTATCCCCTTGATACCTCTATCGTCCCATTCCCCGCCCTGCTCCCAGGGTCCGATAAACATCAAGTAGGCACGCACTGCATCGGCACCCAACTCAGCGACATATTCGTCGGGGTTGATCACTCTGCCCTTGGACTTGCTCATCTTTTGCCTTTCAATGACAATGACTCCCTGGTTGAAAAGCTGGGTGAAGGGCTCGTCGAAATCTACAATCCCCATGTCGCGAAGCGCCTTAATGAAGAAGCGGGAGTAGAGGAGGTGCATGGTGGCGTGCTCTGCCCCTCCGGTGTATTGGTCTACGGGGCACCAGTATTTTAGCTTCTTATCATCGAAGGGTGCATCCTCACAGTTCGGGCTGCTGTAGCGCAAGAAGTACCATGAGGAGCACATGAAGGTGTCCATGGTATCGGTCTCACGCCTCGCTGGGGCACCGCAGTTTGGGCATGATGTATTTACGAAGGACTCGCAGTATTTAAGGGGGGATTCCCCTGTAGGTCTAAACTCGGCATCCTCTGGCAGGAGCACTGGCAAATCCTTCTCGGTCACCGGGACAATTCCACATTTGTCACAATAGACCATGGGGATGGGGGCACCCCAATATCGCTGTCTGGAGATGAGCCAGTCGCGAAGGCGGTACGTCGTTTTCCGCCCTCCGTAGCCCTTTTCCTCCATAAAATCGGCAATGGCTTCCTTCCCTTCCTCGCTGGGCATGCCATTGAAATGGGCTGAATTGACCATCGTCCCAGGATCGATGTAGGCTTCGGCAAAGTCGTCACCGGACCAATCGGGAGGGGCGATGACCACCTTTATCGAAAGGCCGAAGCGTTTGGCGAATTCGAAATCACGCTGATCGTGGGCTGGCACTGCCATCACTGCCCCAGTGCCGTAGCTCATCAGAACATAATCGGCGATCCAGATGGGCACTTGTTCGCCGTTAAGCTTGTTTATGGCATAGGAGCCAGTAAAGACGCCGCTCTTCTCCCGCTCGGTGGATGCTCGCTCGATCTCCGATTGCCTCCGCGCCTGCTCGATATAGCGCGTCACCTTTTCCTTATGTTCCGCTGTGGTGAGTTTCTCCACCAGCGGGTGCTCTGGGGCAAAGACCACAAACGTAACGCCAAAAATGGTGTCTGGGCGGGTGGTAAAAACGCTAAACTCTTGGCCATCATCAAGCCCAAAGGAGATTGTCACACCCTCGCTTTTTCCAATCCAGTTCCTCTGCATGATTTGTATTCTCTCAGGCCATTCGATGTGGCTGAAGTCGAGCAGTTCCTCGGCGTAGTTGGTAATTCGGAAGAACCACTGCTCCAAGTCTTTTCTGATTACCGCTGTCCCACAGCGCTCACAAAGCCCCTCGCCCACCACTTGCTCATTGGCAAGTACTGTCTGGCAGTTGGGGCACCAATTAACCGGTGCCTTGGCTCGATAGGCAAGGCCGGCCTCATAGAGTTTGAGGAAGAACCATTGTGTCCATTTGTAGTAATCGGGGAGGCAGGTTATAACCTCACGCCTCCAGTCGTAGATAGCGCCCATACTCTTGAGCTGCCGCCTCATCATCTCTATGTTCCCCATCGTCCATATGTAAGGGTGGATGCCGCGGCTGATGGCAGCGTTCTCCGCAGGCAGGCCGAAGGCATCGAAGCCCATAGGGTGAAGCACATTGTAGCCCTTCATCCGTATGAAGCGAGCGTGGACGTCGGAGGGTGCCATGGCATACCAGTGTCCGATGTGAAGGTCTCCCGAGGTGTAGGGGTACATGGTGAGTTCGTAACGCTTGGGACGTGGGTCGTCCTCGCTGACCTCATAGAGGTGGTCTTGGGCCCACCTTTCCTGCCACTTTCGCTCGATCTCTTGAGGGTTATACCTTGCTGCTCTTTTCTCACTCATATGCTTTTCCAGCCATTAAGCAACCGATTAGCTTGCCTATATCTCGTCTGAGAAACATCGTAGCATGGATTATAAGCTAACGGAGGGCAAAAACAAAGCCCTTGTACTCATTCATCTGATTGGTTATACGTCACCGTTTGCCGTTGTCCCTGTGATTTTGACCTGCCCTCAAATGTAATTCTGCTCCGACAGGTCGGAGAGCCCGCCAATTGGGTAGGTTGGAGCATCCGCTCCAGGCTACCCTGTTTAGCCAGGCTAACGTACTCAGTCCATTCGACCTGAGTCCGCAAAACGGACCGACCTGTCGGCCTCCTCTTCTTTACTTCAGTCACTGTATATACTAGCTCTTGATGCCTGAAACTATGCTCGTCAATGCCGAGGAATATCTCCTCCTCTGAGAGTAAAGGGGCTAATGCCTGCTGGTCTATTTCCCTCTCCAGAAGGCGGCGTCCTTTTTAGAAGGATAAGCTACCCCCAACTCCCTCCTTACATGGCTGTCCTTCTGTGGAAGGATTGCTGCCTCAGTTGCCATAGCTCTTCTTGCTCCCCTTGCCTGGTTATCCTGGAGTACCGCCGTAGCAGGTTCAATCCCTCCTTCAAAGAAGGATCACAATCCCGGCATCTCCATCGCCGCCGATTAAGCTCGAGATACACTTTCCTGCCATCCTTCTAAGAAGGATTATGAAGCGCCTGCCTCGGCTTGTCCTTCTAAGGAAGGACCCCATGCCGGTATACCCTTGCCGATCTGCAAGAAAGGCAGCTAACCCTTTCTTTGCCCAGTCCCATCCTTACTTAGAAGGACAACTATACCCTTATCATCTTCCCTTACCTTTTTCACATGGTGCCCTTTAAGCCCCAGTAAAATTGTGATCCTTCTGCTGAAGGATATTCCCGGCCGAAGACTCTTCGAGCTGTTAGCCATCGGTGGTAAGACCTCCTTTCTTTGCCTTTTCCTTTGTGCTGTCCTTCTACGAAGGATTACCACCTTATCATTTTCAACACAATTCGTTATACAGCCGGCAGATCCCGCAATGTTTCCATAAATATCCGACAGTCCATGTAAAATATGGGCATGACGAATGAAACCTTGATAGTTCTATGCTGGGAGCTCTATGAACAGGGAATGCCAAAAATCCGGATAGCCAGAAGAGTGGGGAAGCATCGT
>JAUWRG010000029.1 GCA_030610655.1 Dehalococcoidia bacterium | reverse complement strand
ATGGAGCGGAAGCTCTTAACGAAAGGTGGGAGCACTTTGTATAAACTGCGTAGCCAGACGGTTGAGCCGGTATTTGGTCAGATCAAAGCTGTGCGTGATTGTGGCACCTTTATGCGGCGCGGCCTTAAGGCAGCACAAAGTGAATGGCGACTGATTTGCGCAACCCACAACTTGCTCAAGCTGTTCCGTAGTAGCCATGCCCCGAATTCACCCCCTCATGCCCTCTATACCTCGATATTACCAGCAGGTGCAGGATGATAGACACAAGAAATACGCCATTAAAGCCTATGATACAGAAATCACCGCAAAATTAATCAGGTTGTCTTTATGTTGCCAGGTGGAGACCGCCGATTGAGATTATCACTAACAGGTTTGAGCAACAGACTCATTATTCCGAAAATACAATGATTCCCATAAGTTGTGTCATTCTGAGCCGAAGGCGAAGAATCTCTGATTATAAACTTGAAGAGATTCTTCAGTCGCTGTGCTCCCTCAGAATGACAGCCTGTTTTCATGATTCGCTGGTCAGCAAGGGCCCATGGGGGTTTGCTTAGGGTGATAGGTTGTCGGGTTATTTGTACCGTTGATGATGAGCAGAAGCTAGTTACAGTTATTGCCATCAGACACAGAAAAGACGTGTATCGGTAATAGGGGAACCCAATGAAAAATGCGGCCATCGCCAAGGTGTTTCATGATATCGCCGATCTGATCGAGCTTAAAGGAGAGAACACCTTTAAGATCAGGGCCTATCAGAAGGCGGCGCGCGCTATCGAGCACTCCCCAAGAGAGATCGAGCAGATGGTGAAGGACGGGAGCGACCTCAAGGATATCCCCGGTGTCGGCGAGGCTATCGCCAAGAAGACTGTAGAGTTGGTGACTACTGGAGGGCTCCACTACTACGACGAGCTGCGTGCCGAGTTCCCTGAGGGCATAAGCGATCTTCTCGATATCCCCGGCGTCGGCCCTAAGATCGCCGTTCGCCTGGGCAGTGAGCTTGGGGTTCAGAGCGTGGACGACCTTGAGGCAGCGGTTCTCGATGGGCGTGTCGCTACCATGCCTCGGTTGGGCGAGAAAGTGGCGGAGAATATCCTGCGCCAGATTCAGGCGATGCGCACCAAGGAGCGGCGCATCCCCATCGGCGAGGCACTCCCTGTGATCGAGGAGATTATGGCTGAGCTGCGGGGATGCCCCGCGCTGAAAAACCTCACCACGGCGGGAAGCCTGCGCCGCTTTCGAGAAACGGTTGGCGACATTGACATCATGGGCACCACTGATGATCGTGAAAGCATCATTGACACCTTTGTTAGCCTGCCTGAGGTAAAGGAGGTGCTGGCAAAGGGGGGCACCAAGGCCAGCGTGCTTGTCATCGGCGACCTGCAGATCGACCTCAGGCTGGTGGACCACGATAGCTTTGGCTCCCTGCTTCAATATTTTACCGGCTCGAAACAGCATAACATCGTTCTCCGGGAGCGGGGGCATCGGCAAAAGCTAAAGCTGAGCGAATATGGGATCACTGAGCTTCAGACCGGGGTCCTGGAGAAATTCACCACCGAGGAAGGCTTCTATGAAAGGCTGGGGCTCCAGTTCATCCCGCCGGAACTCAGGGAGGGGCAGTGGGAGGTGGAGAGGGCGGAACGAAACGCCATCCCCAGGCTCATCGAAGTCGGCGACTTAAAGGGAGACCTCCACGTGCACACCGATTGGAGCGATGGGCATGATACGATTGAGGCGATGGCCCTCGCTGCCAGGGCAAAAGGTTATCAGTATATCGCTATCACCGAGCACTCAGCGGGGCGAGGCGTGGCACGGGGGCTGAATGAAGAGCGACTGAGGAACCAGATCGCCGAAATCAAAAGGCTGAATGAACAAACGGATGGCTTCCGCATCTTGACCGGAATAGAGGTGGACATTCGCGCCGATGGCAGCCTCGACCTTCCCGATGAGCTGCTTGCTGAGTTGGACATCGTGATCGCTGCGGTGCACTCAGCGATGAATCAGCCGCAAGAGAAGATGACGGAACGAGTCCTTCGGGCGATAAGGAACCTCCATGTGGATGTGCTGGCTCATCCCACATGTCGTCTGTTGGGAGAGCGTGAACCGATAATGTTGGATATTGAGGCCATTTTTAGCGCTGCCGCTGAGACAGATACGGCGCTGGAGATAAACGCCATGCCCAACCGCCTTGACCTCAAGGATATCCATGCCTATCGGGCAAGGGAGCTAGGGGTAAGGCTTGTCATCTCGACCGATGCTCATAGCATCTCCCACTTGGACTTCATTCGTTTCGGGATCGGCGTGGCACGGCGTGGCTGGTGTGAAGCGCGCCACATATTGAACACCAGACCACTTGAAGAGGTGGAGGCATTTCTCAGGCGTGGTTAGCGAGGGTGTAATGGAGAACCAGATACAACCTCTTGGCAATATGGAAGTTTCCGAAGATAGCGAGGCGGTTCGCCATCTAAAGGAGGCTATCGCCCAGGGAAAGCACTGGTATATTGCCCTTCTTGAAGCTATCGGGCTATGGGACAAGACTGAGGAAACCTATAACGGGTGGCACTATCGCTATCTAATCGCCAATGAAGCCTTCGATTGGCTGCTTCTCGCTGAGCGCCTGTTACAGGAGGTCGACCATCTCGTTCTAGAGGAAGAGATTATCGATCTCATCTTCTGCGGCAAAGCCCCTATTGCTGTCAGCAATGAGGAGTTTCGGCAGTTCATCGGAGAGGCCAAATACAATGCTCATCTCAATTATTTCTATGGCATCATTGTGGAGGAGGCGTTGCTCCTCGCTGTGGAGGAGAAGGTGCGCAAGGAGCAGCATGTCTATGCCCTTGATGGTAATCACATAACTGAGTTGGCCTATGAGCAAATATATGACGATACAATGACAGCGTTGCTACGCAGATTTAAGCAGGAAAAGGGATATCCGCAGCGCAAATCTATGGAACTTACTGAGTGCAAAGAGTTCACCTACTGGCTGTTTAAGTATCGGTTGAACAACTGTGACAGGGAGCGTGTTGCCAGCGACACGAAAAGGGGGCTCCACGAGCTTGAGCACCAATGGGGTTTCGCAGCGCAGAAGAGGCTGCGGTGACTCTATTTAGGCTTGCACGCTTGTACCGTTATGCTGGCTATCTTATTCCCTTCGGGGGATTCACTCCCGCAACAAGTATCCTCTCCACAGATCGGCGAGTCAACGCCATCGACCTTCAACTCAACAAAACCAGCGGCTCTAATTTTGTCCAGATAGACCTGTTCGTCTAGAGCGCCAGCCACGCAGCAAGCCCATTGATCGAGGCTATCCCGAATCTGCGCAGGTAGCTCACCGTGGGTTACGATATCCGATACGCAGAGCTTTCCCCCGGGATTGAGCACCCGAAAGATCTCGCGAAACACGGCATCCTTGTCCGGCGATAGGTTGATAACACAGTTGGATATAACCACATCCACGGAATCGCTCTCGACGGGCATGTGCTCCATCTCTCCCAGGCGAAACTCGACGTTGGCCAATGAGAGATTCTGCGCGTTTGCTCTTGCCAGTCGCACCATATCTGGAGTCATATCCAGGCCGATGATTTTCCCCTTCGGGCCAACCCGTTGTGCTGCCAGAAAGCAGTCCAGCCCTCCTCCGCTTCCGAGGTCAAGAACCACTTGCTTCTCCCTCAGCTCCGACAGGGCGACAGGATTGCCGCAGCCCAGCGAGGGTATGTTCGCTGCTATGGATTCCAACTCCTCACTGGAATACAGTCTATGGGCGGGATTCGTTTCAACGATGCTTGGACTGCAACAACTTGGTCCTTCTTCAATCGGCGGTGCGCAGCAAGAAGGCGTATGCTGCCTCGCTATCTCAGCGTAACGCTCACGCACGAATTCCTTGATTTCTTTAGCGTTCTTTTCTTCCACTGCTATTCCTCCTCACGTTCTTCTTTGTCTGTTTTTGATGCCGCTGTCGCCTCCATCAGATAGGGGAGGGCCTTATTCCAGGCCTCGGCGGCCACTGTGTATGACTCCCCAGCCCCTTATGAGTGAGGGCGTAAACCTTTCGCTCCCTGCCTCCTTTTGACTCGGTATGGCACTCAATATAGCCACTCTCAAGTAGCTGGTGCAATGTGGGGTAAATCATGGCGTCGGTGGGCTGGCAGCAGCCGGAGCAGGCTCTGGCGATGGACTTGCCTAGCTCGTAGCCATGCATAGGTTTTTGCCTTAGGGCGTTGAACAGGCGCAAGGGACACTCAGAATAATTCTGCTTAGGCTTATGGGCTCTAACCGGAGTGCAGGGCCGCTCCCGACGTGCTCATATGCGCTGTCTCAAGCGTCTGTAGATATTCTTACGGTGATCAACAAGGATAATAGTCGCCTTGGTGCCTTCGACCACATAGACAACGCGCCAATCATACAGTACTACTAGTCTATAAACGTTATGCTTGAGGCGTTTGATACCTGGCCCTTGTAGCGGGCTTTCTTCAAGAATAGAGCATTTATCAACAATAGCAGTTGCGACCTGGGGATTTAGTTTTCTGAGATCTTTCTGAGCTCTCTTGTCAAACTCAACTTGGTAAGCCAATGTCCCGTTTGACCTCGTCTAAGCTGACTCCCTCGCTCCTCGTTCTTAAGCGCTCAGCAAGCTCAGCATCGTGCATAAGGAAAATGTCCTCTACCTCTAGCATGTAGTCACTAGCTGCGTGGGACAGTAATTTGATACTAGCCAGGTTCCAACGCTTTATCTTACCATCTAAAACCAGAATGATAGAAAAAAGACACATATCGACTCGCTGAAGGGAGGAACTGCACTCCAGTAGTGTATCAGTGAAGATCAGTTGCTGAACACTTAGACCATCTACAACAGTCTCGAATAGATCACGCAATCGATCTATCAAGTTTAGCAAGAGTTCACGCTCCTCAATGCCTAATACACTGGTATCCGCGCTTATAATCCGCGAGATCTCATCGTATGTCTCCAATACAAAGTTCACTAACTCATGCTGAGGTAGCATTTTGACTATGGCGTGCCAAGTCTCATTCGTTAGGTGCAAATACTCCTGAGTCCTGCGCCCCAGCTCTTTCTCGAGCTCCCTGCGCGTTGTGACTGAAGCGAGAAGCTGGATGAGTTCCACTATCTCGTCGAAGCCGCGCTCTATCTGAGCCCTTATTTCTCCATCGCTGAGAAACAAATCATACCTGATTACCGCTGGCTTGATAGCGGGACTCAGAATGCACGGAACAGTGACCATACCAACCCTCCCTTATAAGAATAACACCGACTGCCTCTATTTAGGATCACTCTTCTACCTTCGTCAACGAACCTAAAATACTCCTAATGTATTATAGCATATTGTTATAGACACGACATTTACTCGGACTATCGCTTGATGAGAATCGGGCAATATGTCAGACTTTCACAGGTACTCCATCAGCAGAAGGAATAAACTGGACTTATGGACTTATGGACTTGTGTCTCAGTCTTAGCCCAGTTCGGCAAGCCGCTGTATCAGCATTTTAGACCTTGTGATGTATTCCTCAAGCCTATCTCTTTCTCGGCTGATGATGTGAGATGGCGCCTTGGAAAGAAACTCCTCGTCCTTCAGCCTGGCCTCTAATCGTAGGATTTCGGCTTGGTTTTTCTGGATTTCTCTTTCAAGGCGCTGTCTTTCGGCGTCAAGGTCTATCATGCCAGCCATAGGGATGATTACCTCAGCCCCAGTGAGCACCAGTGTCTTGGCCTTGTCGGGCCTGGCATCTTTAGTCTCGATGATGGTGAGCGGTCTTACCCGGGCAAGCATTTCGATAGCGCAGACTTGGCTCTCGATAGTGGACTTCGCATCATGTGGAACAATCAATGCCTCGATCCACTTTGAGGGCTCCACCTTGAACTCAGCGCGCTCGTTTCTGATCGCCCGGATGATCTCGATGACCAACTCCATCTGCTTCTCCACCGCGGCATCTATTGCTCCTTCATCAGCGGTGGGATAAGGAGCAATCATGATGGATTCCGCCATTTCCTCATCGAGGCGCTCCTTGAGGTTTTGCCATATTTCCTCAGTGACGAAGGGCATGAAGGGGTGAAGCAAGCGCAGTGATGTCTCGAGGACATAGGCGAGAACAGGCATTGGAGAAGGGGATTCATTGAGGCGAAGCTTCGCCATCTCGATATACCAGTCGCAGAACTCGCCCCAGAGGAAGTCATGGATCTGCCTCTCAGCCTCGCCAAATTGGAAATCATCCATGAACTTGTTCACTGCGGTTACCAGATGGCTGAGGCGACTCAAAATCCAGCGGTCCTCCAAAGGCAAGGTAGCTCTGTCAATCTTAGTGACACTCAATCCCTCTTCCATGTTGCCCACTACGAAACGGGCGGCATTCCACAGCTTATTGGCGAAGTTACGAGCTGCCTCTAGCCTTTGGCTGCTCAGCCTGATGTCGTTCCCTGGAGAGGTTCCGGTGGATAGGGCGAAGCGCAGGGCATCGGTGCCATATTGCGCGATGGCATCAAGAGGGTTCAAGACATTGCCCTTCACCTTGCTCATCTTCTCACCTTTTTCATCGCGCACCAGCCCATGAAGATAAACGGTATCGAAGGGGATTTCATCGGTGTTCTCCAAGCCCATCATGATCATCCTCGCTACCCAAAAGAAGAGGATGTCATATCCCGTTTCCATTACCGAGGTGGGATAGAAATAATGAAGATCCTCAGTCTGCTCAGGCCAGCCCAGAGTAGAGTGGGGCCAGAGCGCTGAGCTGAACCAGGTATCGAGGACATCGGGGTCCTGGACGATACCTGATGAGCCGCAATGGGCGCAGGATTTGGGGTCATCAACGGGCACGGTAAGTTCGCCGCACTCGCCACAATACCACACCGGTATTCTATGCCCCCACCAAAGCTGTCGGCTGATGCACCAATCGCGGATGTTTTCCAGCCAGTTCAGGTAGACCTTGGTGAAGCGCTCCGGGATGATCTTTATCCTGCCATCCACTACGGCATTGATGGCTGGTAGAGCCAGGGGCGAGATCTTGACGAACCACTGCTTGCTGACCCACGGCTCGACTGCGGTGTTACAGCGGCAGCAGTGCCCCACTGAATGGATGTGGGGCTCCACTTTGACCAGCAGCCCTTCCTTCTCCAGGTCGGCGAGAATTGCCTCACGGCAGGCGAAGCGGTCGAGCCCAGCATAAGGGCCAGCGTTCTCGTTCATCGTGCCATCGGAATTGAGGATATTCACGGAGTCTAGGTTTTGCTGCTGTCCCACCTCGAAGTCCACCGGGTCATGGGCAGGTGTAATCTTCACCGCTCCGGTGCCGAAAGCAGGGTCCACAGCACTGTCGGTGATGATGGGGATCTTCCTTCCGATGGTGGGGAGGATAGCTCGCTTTCCCACCAGGTCCCTGTAGCGGTCATCGTCTGGATTCACCGCCACAGCGGTATCTCCAAGGATGGTCTCGGGGCGGGTGGTGGCTACAGTGATAAATCCGTCCTCACCGGCAAGTCTGTAGTTGACATAATATAGGTGTCCCTCAGTCTCCTCGTGCTCCACCTCGAGATCGGATAGGGCAGTGGTGCAGCGAGGACACCAGTTTATGATGCGCTCTCCTCTATAGATAAGCCCCTTTTCATACAGATGGACGAACGTGGTACGTACTGCCTTTGATGGGCCCTCATCCATGGTGAAGCGCTCCCTGCTCCAGTCGCAGGAGACGCCCAGCCTTTTATGCTGCTCAGCGATGGTGCCCCTGTATTTTCCTATCCACTGCCATACTCGTTCCAAGAACATATCCCGTCCCAGGTCGTGCCTTGTGAGCCCCTCTTCAGCGAGTGCCTGCTCCACAACAAACTGGGTGGCAATGCCGGCATGATCGACGCCGGGGAGCCAGAGGGGCGGGGCGCCCTTCATACGGTGCCAGCGAATCATGAGGTCTTCCAGAGTTGCCGTCAGGGCGTGGCCCAAATGCAACTCGCCGGTGACGTTGGGCGGGGGCATGATTATGACAAAGGGCTTCTTGTTGTGGTCAATCTTAGGGGTAAAGTAACCTCTATCCAGCCAGAACTGATACCACTTCGCCTCCACTTTCTGGGGGTCGTAGGCTTTGGGTATCTCAGTCAGTCTTTGTGCCATATTACAAATACACCATCTCTTCCTTGACTATCATTAAAGAACCTGCCAGAACATTATGGGTAGGTTGGAGCATCTGCTCCAACTGAACCGAGAGCAGATGCTCTCGGCTACCCACTGTTTTCATGATCCGATGATATGTGCCTGCCTGTATGGAGTTACTTCTATGATTATACTCTACTGGAGGCGAAGCTAGCAACGAAAGAGTTGTACGTTTGCCTTTACCATTACCGGGTGCGAGCTGCTTTCCTTGACTGCCGTAGGCAGGCGGCAGTATGATGTTCGAGGCTTTCAACATAAAGTATCGAGAATGCGTCACGGTTGAATTACTTTGAATGACGAATACTACATGAGGAAGGCGCTGCGTCTCGCTCGCAGGGGTTTGGGAAAGACAAGCCCGAACCCCATGGTGGGGGCGCTCATCGTGAAAGATGGTGAGATAATTAGCCAGGGCTATCACCGTCGCTATGGTGGAAAACATGCCGAGATCAACGCCATCCAGGATGCAAGGGGGAAGGTAAGCGGAGCGACTCTCTATGTTACCCTGGAGCCCTGCTGTCATTACTGCAAGAAAACACCTCCCTGCGTAAATGCCATTCTCAAACATAACATAGGGAGGGTTGTCATCGGAACAGTGGACCCAAACCCACATGTAAACGGTGAAGGCATCGAAATCCTCAATCGGCATGGGATAGAGACAAAGGTGGGTGTTCTCAGCGAGGAGTGTGATAGACTTAATGAAACCTACTTTAAGTATATTCAGACAGGCATCCCCTTTGTCACCCTCAAATTCGCCCAGACGTTGGATGGGAGAATTGCCACCGTGACCGGAGATTCCCAATGGATAAGCTCTGAATCTACGAGGAGATTGGCGCACCGGCTTCGCAGTCTCCATGATGGGATTATGGTGGGGTTGGGGACCATCTTGGCCGATGATCCTCAGTTAACGGTGCGCTTGGTCAAGGGGCGAAGCCCCATTCGTGTCATCCCTGACAGCAGATTGAGAATCTCGCTAAACGCTAAGGTTCTTAAGGATCAGGATGTCGCTCCTACCATTATCGCCACTACATCGCAGGCCGATGAAAAGAAATTGTCCTCCTTGAAGGGGATGGGGATTGAGGTGCTCATGGTTGGTGAGGATGAGCGGGGGGAGGTCGACCTGGAGGACTTGTTCAAAAGATTAGGGAGGAGAGGGATTTCCTCGATCTTGGTGGAAGGTGGAGCGGGGATTATCACATCCCTGGTTCACCGGGAGCTTGTGGATAAGGTAGTAGTGGTAATCGCTCCCAAGATCATGGGGAAGGGGATTGAAGCGATAGGAGATTTGAGTATACGCGCTGTTGCTGATGTTTTGAAGTTCTCATTTGTCAGGACATATCGAAGAGGGGAAGACCTGGTCATCGAGGTAAACACACGTGGGCGGTTGCCCACCAGCGAATCATGAAGATTAATATGCCACATACCGTTCATGGTCCTTCTGCGGAAGGATGTCGAACCATGAAGGGCCCTTCGACAGGCTCAGGGTGAACGGAATTAAAGCCATTTTCAGGATGAAAGTTAGGGCAGATGAAAGCTAGAAGCCTGTGGTTCTCCAGTCCGCGAGAGATAGAGTTTAGGGAAGAGGAAGCGGAGCCTCCCAAAGGTGACGAAATCATGGTGGAGACCCTTTACTCCGGGATAAGCCATGGGACGGAGATGCTGGTGTATCGAGGCGATGTTCCTGGGGACCTCGAACTCGATCCCTCCCTGATAACCATGAAGGGGAGCTTCCGTTTCCCTATCAAGTATGGCTATTCCAGCGTAGGAAGGGTTGTCGAACTGGGTGCAGAAACCACCAAGCTATGTTGTGGGGATGTCATCTTTGTTCATCATCCCCATCAAACGAAATATGTAATACCTGAGACTATGGCGGTGAAACTACCGCAGGATGTCTCCCCAATGCTCGGTGTGTTTGTGGCAAATCTGGAGGCGGCGATTAACTGCCTTCTCGATTCTGAAGTAAGGCTTGGCGAGTCGGTAGCTATCTTTGGCCAGGGTGTTATGGGACTGCTTATTACGCAGTTAGTCAGGAAGTGCGGCGCTGACAAAGTGTTCACCGTCGATAGGATAGAAACAAGGAGAGTTGTATCTCGGAAACTGGGTGCCGATTTCACCTTCGATCCCGATAATAACCCAGCTCAGGCAATTAGAGAACTGACCGATGGCATAGGGGCAGATGTGGTAATCGAGGCTTCGGGCTCACCAGATGCTCTCGATAGTGCTATCAAATCGGCAGCCTTTCAAGGCTTGGTGGTAGTGCTATCATGGTATGGGACCAAGCCGGTAACGCTCCGTCTGGGGGAGGAATTCCACAGGCAAAGGATAAAGATTAAGAGCTCTCAAGTCTCCCATCTAAACTCAGCTCTGACCCCTCGATGGAGTATTAAGCGGAGGATGGATGTGGTGCTCAAACTCTTGCCCCAACTCAATTTAGGTGAATTGATATCTGACGTCTTTCCCTTTGAAGAAGCTCAAGCTGCCTATGATAAGATAGACAAGACCCCGGAGGAGGTGTTACAGGTGGTGCTTGATTATGTTTGAGATAGGTATTGTAGAGGAGTTTGAGGCTGTCCTTTCACTTGAGGGGGACTTTGGACTGGCAACTCGTTTGCATGGTCATACCTATAAAGTGCAGGTTGTTGTCCAGGGCGATGCATTGGATGAGACAGGGGTGCTTTATGATATTTCCAAACTCCGAGACAGCCTGAAGGACATATTGAGTCATCTTCACTACCAGAATCTCAATGAATTAGACGAATTTGAGGACCTTAACCCAACAGTGGAGAACGTCTCCAAATATATCTATGAACGAATAGGCCTCGCTCTTGGGGTGGAGGTTCGTGGTTTGAAGGTGACGGTTTGGGAATCGCCCAGTGCGTTTGCTTCCTACTGGAGGGAGTAAGGGTGTGTTCAATTGAACGCCCCTACTGGTTAGGTATCGTCGGCAACCAATCGCTTGAGGTGGCCGTAGACGATCTTGAAGCATTCGTCCCAGGTATTCAATCCTTTCGATTTCTCGTGGCTTTCTCTTCCCATTTTCTCCCGCAACTCGGCACTGGAAGCTAGCTTGTCTATGGCATTGGCAAGGGCATCAGCATCGTTGGGTGGAACCAGCAGTCCGTTCTCCCCGTGTTCAACCAGTTCAGGTATTCCACCCGCATTGGTGGCTATAATCGGCAGGCCAAAGGACATGGCTTCGGCAAATACAATGCCGAAGGGCTCATAAGAAGAAGGCAATACAAATATGTCTGCTTCGGAATAAGATTTTCCAATTGACTCGCGATCGATTCTCCCGTGAAATCTTATGCTGTCTTCCAGCCCCCAATGGGCAATCTTTCTCTTAATTTCTCTAGTATACCTTGGGTAAAAGCTATCATCGCCCACAATGTCGAGCACTATATTGGGGCTATCGAGGCGATGCATAGCTTCCACCAGCGTATCCAACCCCTTGCGAGGATCCCAATTGCCCACAAAAAGGAGTTTTATCTCATCCCTGTGGCGGGGCCCCTTTTCTCTTATTAAGTCCATGTCGAAACCAGGGTAAACCATTTCTATAGCCTCAGCGGGTAGCCCCATCTTTTCAGCCTCTGCTTTAGTATGCATGCTATTAGCGATGATGAGGCTAGTTGACATAAGCATTGTTTTTTCCATAAATTTAGCGAGAGGCATCTGCCAGCTATCCTTAACTGCTATCCAGCGGAACATATGGACGATGGCAACGACCCTTGTCTTTTTGACATGTCTCGCCCAGAGGTTGAAGAGCCAGACCGCTGGGTGAGTCATCTCATCTTCTATAATGACGTCATATTTCTTTATTAGAAAGTAGAAGAGGAGCCAGAAGTTTGAAAAAAAATGGAGCATATAGGGAATGTTCGGGATGCTAACCACATCCGCCTGGATACCTTTTCCCCTTAGGTATTCGATTAGTTTCTTTTCGTACAGATAGCCGCCGGTTAAGCTGTTTATGTCCCCGATGATAATCTTAGCCACTCTCATTTTCGATCCTGTTCACGGGGAATGATTACCGCCTCAATTGCGATGCCTTTTCCCAACTTCTCACCGATAAGATATATAGGGAAGTATATGATATTTAACAGAAGGGAACCCACGTTCCGTATCCCGAATTTGCGCCATTCACTGGTTCCGGCGCATACTACAACCCTTTTCACTTCGAATCCTACGCTTTCGCAGGCCAGCCTGAGGGTATCCGGCGTAAACCCAATTAAATGAACGGGATAAGCTAGAGGGCTTAATATCGGGCATCGCCTGATCTGTGTGAGTTTGAAAAACAGGCTCCTCAACTTGTTGATCAACGCATCCTCGTTGGTTACCGTTATATAGGCGACCCCGTCTGGCTTGAGGATCCTACGGATCTCTGTAAACATCTCCATTGGCTGCGGCAGGTGCTCCAGCACGCTATCTACGTAGACTGCGTCGAAGTAGTTTTCGGGGTAATGTGCAGCCGCTAGCTGGCCGACGAAGACCTTGATGCCGAGCCTACTTTTCACCTGCTCAGCGAAGAACGGAGAAACCTCTTGCCCACAAACTGCCCAGCCTCGCCGTATGGCATCCTCAAGGCCGTATCCAATGCCGCATCCCACCTCCAGAAACTGCGATATATCAGAGGTAACAAGCTTTTCGATAGTATCTAGACGACGTTGGGGGTTAGCCTTTGTCTTAACCCGCTTCCACCACCGGGTCATTTCGGGGAAATACGTAGCATCATAAATATCTTGCAGTTCCTTCTCTCCCCAGAAGGGCATGGGATCGGTGTAATAGAAGCCGCACCGTTTGCACCTAACTACGGAGATGTCTTTTGGGACAGGGATGATGTTTTCGACTTTGTTCGACGCTTTTGGCTTGCCAAGTTTTACAAAGTCACGTGTGCCGCACAGGTTGCAGGAGATGTGTCTGAAGACGGCCTCTTGCTGTCCCTTCACAAATACTCCTTGACCCTCTCGGCAAGGGAGTGGGTCATTCCAACAACCGCTGCGACTTCATCGATGGGGGCATCCTTTATTGCTTTGACAGAGCCGAATCTTTTAAGCAAGGCTCGCTTTCGCTTGGGGCCGATGCCGGGGACATTGTCCAGAGCTGAAGCCATCGCCTTACTGCGACGCACCCTTTGGTGATAGCCCAAGGCAAAGCGATGCGCCTCATCGCGAATCCGCTGCACCAGATAGAGCGCTGCAGATGTCCTGGGTAGCAGGATTGGCCCTGCGACGTTTGGGCGGAAAAGCTCCTCGCGCTCTTTAGCCAGCGCAGCGACGGAGACAAATTCCACCCCTACATCCTTCATCGCATTAAGGGCTGAGGTAAGATGTCCTCTGCCACCATCGATGAGTACCAGGTCGGGGACTGTGGTCCAGGCGTTTTCGCCCTTGCGCTCTTCTTCAATGCTCGTCCTCTTGAAGCGTCGTCTCAAGACCTCTTGTATCATTGCATAGTCGTCGGTGCCCTCCACCGTTTTGATGCGAAAACGGCGGTAATGGGAGGGCGTAGGTTGCCCATCTTGAAATACGACCATGCTGCCCACCGCTGATGTGCCCCTAATGTCCGATATATCGTAGCATTCTACTCGCTTTGGTGTCTGGGGCAGATGGAGTTCTCGCCGTAGCTCCTCAAGGGCAGCGGCGGTGGTCTCTGGATCGGCGAGCCACCTGACCATGAGCTGCTCCAGACCCTGACGAGCGTTTTCCGCTACCATATCCGTCAGCCTTTTTTTCTCCCCACGCTGAGGAACCGTAAGAGCGACCTTGCCCCCTCTTTTACTCTCCAATCGACTCTTAATAATGGTGTGGTCTTCGGGGTGGTATTGGAGCAAAATCGATGGTGGGATATAGGTTGCGGAGTCATAGAATTGATTCAAGAAGCTACGCATAATCTGGCTGGGCTCCTCGTCCCGAGTGCCTTGCAGAATGAAATGGTCTCGCTCGATGAGCTTGCCGTGACGAATGAAGAAGACCTCTACATAGGCGTGGTCCTTGTTTTGTGCCAGGGCGATGACATCTTGATCTCCCCTTGCCGCTGATGATATCTTCTGGCGTTCCGTGACCATTTCCACAGCGACGATCTGGTCACGCAGCACGGCAGCCCGCTCAAACTCAAGCCGCTCCGAAGCCCGTTGCATCGTGCGCTCCAGTTCCTTTACTATTATCTCTTGCTTCCCTTCGAGGAACATTATCACCTGCTTAATGATGTCTCGGTAGTCTTCTTTTGAAATAGCACCGATGCACGGTCCAGCGCAGCGATGGATGTCGTACTCAAGGCAGGGTCTGCGGTCGGTTCCTGTGATCTCCTTTTTACAGGAGCGGAAGGGGAATAGCTTTTTCAATAGGTCGAGGGACTTTCTGACTGAACCCGCACTGGCGAAAGGGCCGAAGTAGCGGTTGCCATCCTTCTCCACGCGTCTGGTGATGTAAACCCTGGGCCAGTAGTCATTTGTAGTGATCTTGAGATAGGGATAGGTCTTATCGTCTTTGAGGCGCACATTATAGCGGGGGCGGTGCTTCTTAATGAGATTGCACTCGAGGATGAGCGCTTCTTGGTCTGAGTCAGTGACGAAGAATTCGAAGTCGCTTACCCGGGCCATCATCCTCTGGAGCTTTGGGGGGAGGGCGAAGGGAGCGCTCAAATAGCTTCTCACCCGATTGCGGAGGTTGGCTGCCTTACCAACATAGAGCACATTTCTTGAAGCATCCCTAAAAAGATAAACGCCGGGCTTTTGGGGCAATGCCTTCAGTTGCTCTTTGAAGCGCCTCGCCTCCATGGCATCCCCTACTACAGTATGAAGCCGAGTATAATTAGGATAATGATAGCGGAGCCGGCGATGATGCCGATTTTTCGCAGATCAGTAATGATGTATTTAAAACTAGGAACAGCTTCTTGAATAGCCTTAGTCACCGGGCGCGTGACCGGCTCGGGAGGAGCAATATCTGTGGGGGTAGGCGTAACGGGTGCGGCTGTGGCTCGCTGTTGAGACGTCTGCGCCCTCTTTTTCTTCTTCCGCTCTCTACTTGCCGCCGCCTGTCTTGAGGCGACACGGTGAGATTTCTTCTGAGGCATTTCTACTCCACCTTGCCCTTCTGCTACTCATCGGCGCGTTTCTTATACTCGCGCTCGTATGCCCGACACATTGGACATACTTTCCTGTCGATATTCTTCACAAACCACTTGGCTACTCCACCCTTTGTCCTGGCCCTTTTGCATATGGGACAGATATTCCTACAAAACTCTGCTCGCCTCGACATGTTGCCTCCTTAATAAATAAGGGCTAATTATTAGCTCGGGGGTGTGCCCTTTCATAAGCCTGGTGAATATGCTCACTGGTAAGGTGAGTATAGATCTGGGTAGAGGTGATATTGGCATGTCCCAGCAGTTCTTGAACCGCCCTCAAGTCCGCCCCACCCCTCAACATGTGGGTGGCGAAGCTGTGACGGAGAGTGTGAGGAGTAACATTCATTGTTATGCCCGCCGATTTAACATAAGCCTTCAAGATCAGCCAAAAGCCTTGCCTTGTAAGGCGCTCGCCCCGACAGTTTAAGAACAAAGCCTCCTCATCTCTACTACAAAGAAGCTGAGGGCGAGCCTGCTCCACATATTTCTCCAGGGCTTGGATTGCTTTTACATGGATGGGAATTCTCCTCTCTTTTGAGCCCTTTCCGAAGCAGCGCACAAAGCCTTCTCCTAGGTCTATATCCCCAATGTTCATGGAGACAAGTTCCGATACCCTCATGCCACCAGCATACATCAACTCCATCATCGCTCCATCCCGTTTTGCCTCCGTAGAGGAAGACTTGGCAGGCTCGTTGAGTAGCGCCTCAACTTCATTAACGGAGAGGGGTTTAGGCAAGGATTTCCCTACCTTTGGTGAACTAAGATTCTCTGTAGGATCATTCTGGAAGACCCCCTCAGAGACCAGGAAATCGAAAAAGGATTTTGTGGCAGCAACTTTGCGGGCTACCGTAGCCGATGCGTAGCCTCTCTCCTTCAAGTCAAGGATGTAGCTTATGAGAAGATTGCGGTCTACGGATGCCCATTTGGGGCTGTAGCCTTTCATCATGGCTTGTTCTTCGATAAAACTGGCAAGCTGGGAAAGGTCATTTCTGTAGGCCTCAATGGTGTTCGAAGAAAAGCCTTTCTCCGTAGAGAGATGACTCAAGAAACTATCGACTTCCTGTCTCATTGCCATCACCTTGGTGACAGTGTGACATTTTAACATAATGTTGCAAGAAACGCACTAGGGCAAAGCTTCCTTGACATCAAAATATAGACCACAGTAGAATCCCATGAGAATGTCTATTCTGGCTATCTATATTGGCGTCGATCCAATCTTCTTCACCGTAGGTTCTTTCGAAGTAGGCTGGCATGGGGTCATAGTTGCCTTGGCTGTCATTGTCGCCATTGGGCTCTCTATATGGTTTGTGAGAGGGGCTGGCGTCAAGAGAGAGGACATCTATGGTGTTGCGCCATGGGCGATTATTGGGGGATTATAGGGGCCAGGCTGTTCCACGTTATAGACTACCTTGGGAGTACCTATATTAGCAATCCCATGCAGATACTGCAGTTCTGGTATGGGTTATCCATTTTCGGGGCGATTCTTGGTGGAACACTGGCTGTGGTGATATACGCCAGAATAAGCAACCTCCATTTTGGGCACTTTGCTGATGCTGTGGCCCCGGCAGTGATCCTGGCCCAGGCTATAGGGAGAATTGGTTGCACCATAAATGGCGATGCCTGGGGCGCACCCACGTCTCTTCCCTGGGCTTTTGTTTATATCCATCCTAATGCTGCTGCCACCCTCTTCTGGGGGGAGCCAACACACCCATCACCAGTCTATGAGATTATATGGGGGATCTATGGTTTTCGCCGTTCTATGGCGGCTGAGGGGACGGCTCAAGCCGGATGGCTCGTTGTTTCTGCTCTACCTGTCCCTGTATTCCTTCGGGCGTTTCTTCATCGAGTTCACCCGCGCAGTGACGTTGGCGCAGGTAAATGTGGGTGGCGTGCTGCATACCCCCCTCCATTTTGTCGCTCTCATAGTGATGGCGGTCTGTATTCCCCTGCTTATTTATAGGATGCTGCGAGCGAGGGCTGTCGTTGAGCCTTCGGTGTTAGAAGATCCCTAGGTAGCTGGGGTGAAGTCCAAGATTTTGAGTTGAAGCGTGTTCCCGCCGGCCCACTGGTCAACCTCTAAGTTGTAGACGATATCCAACTGAGGGGTTATCTCATCAGCAAGGTTACCCAGCCTGAAGGCGATGCCGTCCCAGGTCGCATCGCCGTCTCTCAATTTAAGCTTAAGATGTTTTCCATCAGTGCCCACATTGCGGTGCTGCACCACTGTGATACCCCGACTGATGAATGTTGGGTAGGGATTGGCATGCCCGAATGGCGCGAGCTTTTGCATCATCTTGAACGTTTTGCCGTCGAGGGAAGAAAGAAGAATCTCGGCATCGATGGCGATCATTGGGCGAAGGTCGAGAGATGAAAGCTGGTTTGCCGCAATGCCAAGCAGGCATTCGTGAAGCTGCTCCAAGTTCTCTGTGGCTACGGTGCACCCCGCTGCCATAGGATGCCCACCAAAACGAGATAGGAGGTTGCTACAATCGGTCAGGGCAGCTATGATGTCGAACTCAGGGATGCTGCGGGCGCTTCCTTTACTCCACTCTTTACCCTGCTCGAGTACGATCACAGGGCGGTAAAACTCCTCTGCCAGCCTGCCAGCGATCACCCCTACCACCCCACTAGGGAAGTCCTCGCCACTAACCATAAGAATGGGGGAATCAGTCCCTTTGGCAATCAGCTTCTCCCGCGCCTTAGCGAGAACTACCTCGGTTAGCCTCTGTCGTTCCTCATTCTTCCTCTCTAAAACACTGGCAAGCCTTTGGGCTTCCTCAATAGAGTCAGTCAGTAGAATCTCATAGCCAACAATGGCATGCTCCAGCCTACCTGCAGCATTAAGTCGAGGTCCGAGAACCCACGATATGATATGAGGGTCAATGGCCGAAAGAGAAACGCCAGCGCACTTGGCCATCTCCCTTAGGCCCAGTCGCTTTGTGTTTTGTAACACATCAAGGCCACGCTTCACCAGGTAACGGTTCTCACCTAAGAGGGGTTCCATGTCTGCCACTGTTCCTAAAGCAACCAAATCCAAGAAGGTCTCTATATTTCCGTCTTTACCCAAAGAGATAAAAAGTGCCTGGAGGAGTTTAAAAGCAACGCCAACGCCAGCGAGATTGGGGAAGGGATAGCGGGAATCGGCTCTCTTGGGATCGACTACTGCGATGGCTTGTGGTATTTGGGAGGGCACAGTGTGATGGTCGGTGACCACGATGTCAAGCCCCATACTCTGCGCTGTTTCCACCTCAGGAGCGTTACTGATGCCGCAATCCACCGTGACTACCAGACTAATCCCTTCTTTGCGTAACCTCTTGAGAGCGGCGTCGTTGAGGCCGTAGCCCTCTTCAGTACGATGAGGTATGTATGGGATAACCTTCCCTCCTAAGGAAGAGATCCCCTCAGTAAGGACAGCAGTGGCGGTCATACCATCGGCATCGAAGTCCCCATATATGGCGATGCTCTCTCCAGAGAGCAAAGCATCGGAGATCCTGGCCACTGCTTTTTCCATATCGGGGAGAAGGAACGGGTCGTTTAAAAGGTTTTCATCTGCAGCAAGGAAGGAATCGATCTGAGTTGGGTCGGTAATGCCACGATTGTAGAGGAGTTGAGCCATCAAGGGGGGAAGACCTGTTCCAGCAAGCTGCTCCGCTGGTAGGCAGGGTGGCATCTGCCAACGGCTATGATTCAATCTTTCATGCCTCACTATACCTTCGGATGATGAGTGTGGAGTTGTGCCCACCAAAGCCGAAGGCATTAGACAGGGCCGTGTCCACCTTTGCCTGGCGAGCTACATTGGGCACATAATCAAGGTCGCATTCTGGGTCGGGGCAGGTGAGATTTATCGTTGGTGGAATGACCCCACGCTGGATGGTGAGAACGCATATTGCCGCCTCAATGGCTCCCGCAGCACCGAGGAGATGTCCCATCATCGATTTAGTAGAGCTAATGGGTATTCGGTAGGCTTGCTCTCCGAAGACGGACTTTATCGCCATCGTCTCATTCTTGTCGTTCAAGGGAGTGGATGTGCCATGAGCATTGATATAGTCGATCTCTCCGGGTTCCAGCCCGGCCTTTTTGAGGGCGATTCTCATTGCCCGCGCACCCCCTTCCCCCTCCTCCGAGGGCTGGGTGATGTGGTAAGCATCTGCTGTGGCACCATAGCTTAAAATCTCAGCCAGGATGGGGGCACCACGCTTGGTGGCAAAGGCGAGGCTCTCAAGGATGAGCATTGCTGCCCCTTCCCCGACGACGAAGCCATCCCGCTCAGCATCGAAGGGGCGAGAGGCCTTTTGTGGTTCGTGGTTTCTCGTGGAGATGGCCCGCGCTGCGTTGAAGGCGGCAATGGTCAGGGGGATTACCTGGGCCTCAGTGCCTCCGGCGATCATCGCCTGGGCATCGCCGCGCCTGATGATCTCAAAGGCCTCCCCGATGGCGTCGGAGCCGCTGGCACAGGCAGAGGTAGTGCAGAAGTTGGGGCCCTTTGCCCCTAGTAGGATCGAGACCTGCGCAGGAGCCATATCAGCGATCATCATGGAAATAAAGAAGGGGCTGACCCTGTCAGGGCCCCTCTCGGTGAGCACCTGGTACTGGTTTAGTACAGTGCTCAGTCCCCCAAACCCTGCTCCGATGATTACTCCGATATCGTTAGCATTTGTGGCATCGATTTTTAGCTGAGCTTGCTCCACCGCCTGCAAAGCCGCCGCCACGGCGAACTGAGCAAAGCGGTCAGTCCGTCGTAGCTCCTTGCGGTCCATGTATTGGGCAGGGTCGAAATCCTTTACCTCGGCGGCGATTTTCGTATTCAATGGTTCGGTGTCAAAAGAGGTGATGTAATCCACCCCGGATTTTCCTGAGACCAACCCCTGCCACAGCGAAGTCGCATCCAATCCTAGGGGGCTTATCACCCCCATGCCCGTGACCACTACTCTATTGTCCATGGATTTCCCCTTTTCTGTGCAAAAGAATTATCCGCAGCAAGTCAATCAAAGGGAGTATAATCGAATGCTGGGGGCAAAATCAACTAGTGCCTCCGCATTCGGCTTGGCCTATTTGCACAATGTCGTGTCTAACCCAACTTCTACAGTTTGTCAGAAAAACAGAGGATTCTGAGTGGGGATTGAGGGCATACGAAATCTTTGGCACCACACATCAGGCAGGTCGCATCCTTCCGCCGAAGGAGTGGTATGGCTACACCCACCGCCTGAAGCACCTTCCCCGCTACACCCTGGAGAGGAGTTCGTAGAAGATACCTCTCCTCGCCCTCTCGTACTTCAACCTCAGCCAGGGCCTCCAGGTCACGACGAATGTCGTTCCATTCTA
>JAUWRG010000046.1 GCA_030610655.1 Dehalococcoidia bacterium | reverse complement strand
GTGGACATCAGCCGCAAGACGCAGGACAATATCATCCAGAGGACGGTGCAAGGGCTAGGCTAGAGGTGGAGGATAGGCTGGAGATAGTGGTTTTCGGGGCCCTCCGGTAGAATCGGGGGGCCCCGAATTCTTTAACAACATCATCCTTAACCTTAAATCGAGCGATGATGGCGAACTCATATCGAAGATTCTTTGAAAGGTGGGGTAATACCCTGAAGTGCTGGAGAGAGCCTATATCGAAGATTCTTCGAACTGAATCACTTTGACAACCATCCTTCAGCAGATCGAAGATTCTTTGAAAGGACTAATGCCTTCACCGAGGGCTGCAATACAAAGATCAAGATGCTCAAACGCACTTCCTATGGACTTAGAAACGTGGAGGTGTACTCGAGATCGAAGATTCTTTGAAAAGATGCTGCTGGGGTTTGTCCTTCTACGATCGAAGATTCTTTGAAAGGATGCCGTGCCTGTTTCCACACAATTTGACAAACAGCCTTATTAGCATTGACAAGGGAAAGCGATAGCACTACACTGCCTGTACTAAATCAAAAGGACGGAGGGAGAAAATGGCGAAGATAACTGAGGAGATGAAGAGGATGATAGCCAGTCAGGCGGCGTTTATTGCCACTGTCAGTGCGGATGGCACGCCCAATATTGTGACAAAAGGCACCACTCAGGTCCCGGATGATGAGCACATTGTGTTCTTTGAATTGACTGGTGGGCGCACCTGGGAAAACCTGCAGAAGAATCCCAAGGTAGCCATCGCTGTAGCCGACAAGAGCACCATTCAGGGCTACCGCTTTGTCGGCAAGGCGGAGTTCATAACTGAGGGAGAACTCTACGAGAGCGCCAAGAAGATAGCGGAGATGTTGAAAATGCCCGCTCCCCCCAAAGCAGCAGTGAAGGTGAAGGTCGAGGAGATCTATAACCTTGGCGCCGGCGGACAGAAGATAGAGTAAGGCAACAACTGGTATGTACCAC
The DNA here is from genome assembly GCA_030610655.1 of Dehalococcoidia bacterium. Classification (GTDB taxonomy): domain Bacteria; phylum Chloroflexota; class Dehalococcoidia; order E44-bin15; family E44-bin15; genus DAOUVR01. The sequence goes on along the minus strand of JAUWRG010000046.1, from coordinate 12,593 downwards.
TAAGCGCTGTTCTCAGCTTAGCCGTGGCAGATGGTTCTGTGGCGACGGTGGGAAGAGACTGGGATCATCAAAGACCTAAAGACTTAATGCGATGGCTTGCGAGTCCTTGGAATGATGACAACAAGCCGCCCCCTTTGCTCACTGAGAGTGGTTTGATTGGATGAGGCAAATGTCGTGCAAAGGTGGGGTGACCCTTCGTTAGAGCTCGACCGTTGATAGCACTCTTTCAGCCGCCTCAATGCCCCTTGGTATGCACTCGCTGGCAAGATGGAAATCTGTAGAGTTGACGTGAGACACATCAGGCTCGATTACGACATCAGCCCCCTCAAGACTGGCCCTGGCGATAAGATTTGCGGCTACATGCACTGTCTGCATTAGGATCTCAAATATGTTGATGCCCATATTCCCTTCTCCCTCCCTTTCCTGGGAAAACCTGCCTACCGGATTTGGCAATACATTCACCGCAATGATAAAATCGGCCCCCATCTCCTCGACGGTGCTCACCGGAACGGGGTTCACCAAGCCACCATCTACCAATAACCTTCCATCCCGCTCAACAGGCACAAATATTCCCGGAATGGATATACTCGCCCTGACTCCTCTCGCCACCAGACCTTCCCTGATCACGACCTCTTCGCCCGTATCGATATCAACGGCAACACAGGCGAAAGGCACCTTCAGATCAGAAAAACTCTCCTCACCCAGATAGGAGTCCAGAATAGCTTCCACTTTTCTACCCTTGATAAGTCCTACTCTGGGGAGGGCAGGGTCAAGCAACTGGGTCGTCTTCCAGCGGCTCCACTCCATAGCGTACTGCTCCAGCCGGTCAGCATCTAGCTCCTTGGCGTAGATAGCCCCGATAATCGAGCCTATGCTTGTGCCGGCGATCATCTGGGGAACAATACCCATCCTCTCAAGAACCTTCAAAACGCCAATATGGGCTATTCCGCGGGCAGCCCCGCTGCCAAGCGCTAGGCCAATCTTCTTCTTTCTCAGAGACAGGTTCATGTCATCCACAACGCCTAAACCACCTCATTATGGATATCCACCTATCCAAATTATACCACAACGGCATAGCGCACAATCGGGGAATCCCTGAGTTGGTCACTTGGCCAGGCAGGCAGGACATGCCAGCAGTGGAACTTGTCCTGAGAGTTGTATCTGGAGTTCCGTTGCCTGATTGTGGCTTGAGCTTCCTTCGGTTGCTAGGGTGTTGGTTGGATGGAGCCTCTATCAGTGGGTTAATTCGCCCGCGTGGGCCCTGGCTAACACCGATTCGATGAACGGGGTCTTTGCATCAGCGTAGACTTCTCGTTCCGAGCCATACTTGGCGGCGAAATCCCTCTTCTTTTCCCATTTAACATTAAGGGCAAGAACGCACTTTTAGGGAAAGCATCCTTATCACTCCACGACATTCAGCGCGTCAAGGCTCGCCTATCGCTGGCTAGCGCATTTTCCACACCGGCTTTCTTTTTTCGGTGAAGGCGGCTGCCGCTTCTTTGGCATCCTCCGAGCCCCACACTGAGTCTATAAGCGATGCTGCAAGTCGCCTAGCGTAGTCCATAGGGACCTCGGCCCCCAACTTCACGACCTGCTTGGTGGCCCTCACGCCTAGCGGCGAATTATCACAGATGATCTCGGCCATGCTAATGGCCGTGGGCATCAGTTCAGCAATCGGCACCACCCTGGTTACCAGCCCAACGCGATAGGCCTCTTTGGCATCTATCGGCTCGCCACTCAGGAGCAACTACATCGAGTTGCTCTGCCCGATGAGCCGTGGCAAGGTGAACAGTCCGGTGACTGGCATTAGGCCTGCCTTTACCTTAGCCATGGCGAACGTGGCGTTCTCAGAACAGATACGGATGTCGCACCGCTGCACCAAATCAAACCCGCCACCATAGCAGATGCCGTTTATAGCGGCGATGGTCGGTTTGACGAGCTCAATGGGGCATGGAGCCCGCCCTGGCAGTATCATCTGGCCCTCGCGGCCACGCTCAGCCGCTTCCTTCAGGTCTAGCCCAGCGCAGAAGGCCCTTTCTCCAGCCCCGGTATAGATGGCTATCCAGGCGTCGTCATCTTGAGAGAAATTGTTTTCCGCGTCCCGCAACTGCTGCATCAATTCTCTGCTAAAGGCGTTGAGACGCTCGGGGCGGTTCAGGGTGATATAAGCGATGTGGTCTTTCCCCTCATAGGTTACGTACGACATGGTGCTTACACCCTTGCCCTAACATGGTAGTGGCTACCAGCTACGCATGAAGGCCTGCCTGTCGCTAGTTAGGGCTGGCCGTATTTCTCCCAGAAAACGATCTCGCTAAAGTCTTTTCGTCCCGGGCCTTGGGGCTGTTCATCAGGATAGCCTAACGGTGTTAATTCTACTACGACAACCCCTTCGGGAACCTGCAGGATTTCCTCAACCTTCTTAGCATCGAACAGTCCGACGTGTACTGTACCCAACCCCAACTCGTGGGCTGCCAGTGTGAGGTTCTGCATGGCCAGCGCCACATCGAACATGAACCAGTCGCCCTTGTTGGTCATAGCTTCTCCCCTCTTGAAGCCGGACCTGCCCAGTTGGGCGCAGGCCACAATCACCACCGGGGCATTCCGCACCGCATCGGCGGCGGGATTTCCAGGGCTCAGCGTCTCAGCTATACTTCCCCTGGCCTCAGGTTCTTTAACTACCACAAACCTCCAGCACTGTGTGTTTGCCCACGATGGCGCCCAACGGGCAGCATCGAGCACAGTCTCCAGGTCCTTGTCGCTTACGGGGTCGGGTTTATACTTCCGAATGCTGCGGCGACTCTTCATGGCTTCCATCACGTTCATTGTTCCAATCCTTTCTATTTGGCTAACTCTTGCACCATCAACCATAGCTCGGGGGGCGCTTCATGGCACACCTCACCCTGTGGCTTTAGTTTTTTGAATGCTGAGTTAGTCTACCACCCGGGGGCGATTGGCTGCAATAGCTTGACAACTTGCCAGAAAGAAGGTTTTAGGGGGCCGCCCCTAGCCACCCGGGACCACACACATGCTATAATGATGTCACCGATGTCGAAAGAGAGATCGTATGGAAGAGATACCTGACGTCATAGCCAGGGTAATATCGCAAAAGGGGACTTGCTCCGCTGGGCACAGGGTTGGCGATGAATTCGTCATTGGACAGAAGACCTCACCTGGCTTGTGCTCGTGGGCATTCTATACTTTGTTTCCCTTTGCCGAAGTACTACAGTTCGGTGGCTCATTCCCCTGGGAGGACAACCCAGACAAGACTACCGTTGCCTGTCCCGATCCGGGAAATCCAGTGGTGTTTGAATTGAGGCGAAGAGCAATATAAAAAGGATTTTTATACCCCTTTCGCCACATAATATCAATGTGTTACCATATCTAACAGAGCATGCTAAGCGCTGAGGTGAAATGGCAGCAGCAAATACAAAAAAGGGCGGGCAAAAACTGCGTTCCGTCCTAGGGGAAGAAGAGGCGGACAAGGTCGCCTTCTATCACGATTGGTGCAAACACTGCAATATATGCGTTGCCTTTTGTTCAAAACAGGCATTGGCCATGGACGAGAATAATTACCCTCAACTCGTAGCACCAGAGCGGTGCAATTCCTGCGGTCTGTGCGAGGTGTTGTGCCCCGATTTTGCTGTTACAGTCCCGGCGCGGCATCGAGTGTCCACACGGCGAGCGAGAAAAAAGAAACCGGATATAAACTGAGATGAGTAATTCAACCACCACAGCCCGCAGACGGGGAAAAGCAAGGCTAATGCAGGGCAACTTGGCCATCGCAGAAGGTGCTATTGCAGGCGGTCTTGGCTTCTTCGCTAGCTACCCGATAACTCCAGCCAATGAGATTGCCACCTTCCTGTCCAGGGCTCTACCGAAGAGGGGAGGAGTGTTTATCCAGATGGAGGACGAGATAGCCAGTCTATCGGCTGTCATTGGAGCCTCAATAGGTGGACTCAAAGCGGCTACAGCCACCAGCGGCCCCGGGTTTTCTTTGATGCAGGAAAGCATAGGTTACGCTGCTGCCGTGGAAATTCCATGCGTCATAATAGACGTGCAGCGCGCTGGCCCCAGCACAGGCATGCCTGGTGGCCCAGCCCAGGGCGATGTTATGCAGTCCCGCTGGGGTACTCATGGAGACCATCCCATTATCGTCCTCTGTCCAAGCTCGGTGCGAGAAGCCTATGAGCTGACCATCCATGCCTTCAATCTTTCAGAGCAATACCGCACCCCGGTGATTCTACTGACCGACGAAGTGCTCGCCCGGATGTCGGAGACGGTTGAAATGCCCCTGCCCCAGGTCAAGGTGATAGGCCGTCTGCACCCCGAAGTCCCGCCCGAATGGTACTTCCCTTATGACAATGCAGAGGGCGATGTGCCCCCCCTAGTTTCGTTCGGCCATGGCTACCGCTACCATATAACCGGCCTATTTCATGACAAGTCCGGTTTCCCCACCTCACGCCCGGATGAAATAGATGCCTGGCAGGAGAGATTATTCCTCAAAATCGACGGGAATGTGGAGCAAATAGCGCGCATAGAGGAGGAGGAAATGGAGGATGCTGAGATGGTCATCGTCGCCTATGGGTCAACGGCAAGGTCGGCTCGCCATGCAATGAGACAGGCGCGCAAAGCAAACAAGAGAGTGGGGCTTGTCAGGCTGGTCACCATCTGGCCTTTCCATGACGCGGCGATTGAGCGTGTTGCCCGATCTGCAAAGAGGATAGTAGTGCCAGAGATGAACCGTGGCCAGATTCTGCGCGAGGTAGAGAGGGCGTCCCGAGGAAAGACGGATGTAGTGGGCGTGAATCGCGCCGACGGCGAGATGGTAACCCCGGCCCAAATAATGGCGGCGCTGGAGGTATGATGGAATACACCGTACCCGAGCACGAATACTTAAGACCGCATAAGAAATTTCCCAGCGTTTGGTGTGCTGGTTGCGGCATCGGCACCGTTCTCGGAGCCATTATCAGGGCGGTGCGGTCGCTCAATTTGTCTAAGGATAAAATAGCCATGATCTCGGGCATTGGATGCACCGGCCGTATGCCGGTGTATGTCGACTTCAATACGATGCATACCACCCATGGGCGGGCTTTAGCCTTCGCCACCGGTCTGAAGCTGGCAAGGCCCGACATGGAGGTGATCGTGGTCATGGGCGATGGAGACGCGCTGGCTATAGGTGGAAACCATTTTATTCACGCCGCCAGGCGCAATATAGAGCTAACAGCAATAGTAGTAAACAACAGGATCTATGGCATGACCGGAGGCCAGCTATCGCCTACCACTCCTGTTGGGGATAGGGCGACAACAGCCCCCTACGGCCAAATAGAGCAAGCCTTTGACATAGCCAAAATCGCTGAGGCATCGGGGGCAGCTTTCGTAGCGCGGAGCACTACTTATCACGCCATCGAGCTTGACAGGCTTATTGCCAGAGGCATACAGAAGAAGGGCTTCTCAGTAATTGAGGTTCTGACCCAGTGTCCTGTGGGATACGGGCAGCTCAACCAAACAGGCGACGCCGTGGAAATGCTGAAATGGTTCCGCGACAACACAACGGCTGCCCGTGGCAAAGTTCCCTCGGGAAAGATAGTTCGTGGTGTACTTGTGGATTGCGATATACCCGGCTATGTGGAAAGCTACCAGAAGCTAATGAAGACAAGCAAGAAGAGGACTTGAGCTTGAAGAGACGACGCTGGGAAGTGAGGCTGGTGGGGCAGGGTGGGCAGGGTCTTGCATTGGCCGGCATCATACTCGCCGAAGCAGCGGTTCGGGATGGCAAGAATGCTGTCATGAATCACACCTATGGTGCTCAGAAGCGAGGCGGACCAAGTCAAGCCGATGTAGTCATTAGCGGGGAGGAAATAGACTATCCTAAAGTGCTGGATGCCGACCTGCTTGTGATTTTCAGCGAAGCGGCTTTCGATGAATACCACCACCAGCTAGGCAGTCGCGGCTTTCTCATTTTCGACAACTCCCAAATCAAAAGGGCCCTGACTGAGTGTGACAGGGTCATACCCATACCCTTTGCCGATATATCGCAGCAGGCCACAGGTAGTAGCCTTAGCGCTAATATGGTAGCCTTAGGCTTCGTGGCTGAACTGACAAAGCTAGTCTCCCACAGGTCCCTTGTTCGTGCGGTGAGCAAGCACTCCCCAAAAGGCAGCCTTCAGGCCAATCAAACTGCCCTGGAAAAGGGCATCCAAAGGGCACAATCCATCGAGGACAGGCATGATCGGAATCATTGAGGCCACATTTGCTATATTGCAGGGGAGACTCTTGCTACCAAGACCTAGGTTGCTCGCTGCGTGGGAGATCAAGCGAATTGCCTACGGGGACTTCGACCCCCATCGTTGGACGATTTGCGGTTGCTAGGCTCGCCAAACGGCGGCCATTTGTTAATTGAAACTAAGGAGGAGAGAATGACTGAATCTGGTAAAGTGGATCTGAAGATAGAAGACGGCATAGCCACCGTTACTCTGAACCGCCCCGAAGTGCTCAACGCGCTGAACGCTGAGATGTGGCAGGGGCTGGAAGACGCCGCCAACGCCATAGGGCGCAACCCCGAGGTACGAGTGGCGATCATCCCCGGGGCAGGGGACCGAGCCATGCCAAGATACTGTTGATGACCGGGCGGCGGATAGATGCCCGAGAGGCGTTGAGAATAGGTCTGGTAGACAACGTCCATCCCAAGGAGAGTTACAGTTACATGGCGGCAGCGAGAAGCCTGGCCGAGGAGATCGCTTCCATCAATCCTGATGCCGTCCAAGGGGTCAAGAGGGCGGTGAATGCGGCCATGTCATGCAGCCTTGGTGTGGGACTTGCTTTCGAGACAGCCACTGCCCTTAGCCTGCCTGGTCTAAACGAGAAGTTTCGCGAGGGCGCTACGTCCTTCTCGGACAAGAGTAGCAAGCAATCTGGCTGTAGATAGTGGGAGTTGATACCGGCGTGGACCACCTGTAGTGCAATTTTGGCACCGCCCTGGTGTGCTGCCTGCACCAACCGCCGCAGGCCAGGGATCATATCATCGATATGAGCGCCATACTGGCCATGTATCGCCTGGCCAAGGGGTGAGACAAAAGCATATCCAGTCATTATGAGGCCAACTCCCCCCTGCCCAAGCTGCTGGTACACCGCCACCGAATCATCGGTGGCCGCCCCGGAATCGTCTGCTGAGGCATCCCACGTTGCCGACCTGACAAAGCGATTCCTCATTTCCAGCTTTCCGATTCTATTGGGTGCAAACAGGTCTATTGACATACTTCTCCTCCTTAGACGTTCGTTATCTACAACCTTTTCTTTTTCAACTTACCAGGCGGCGGATTGAATTTGACGGCTTGACAGACGAACTTGAGTTTGCCCAATGCGCTCATGTAAGCGAAATTCTACCGTTTGGTTTAGCGACCGTCAATGGCAGATCAGGCTTTTCTGATGTTTGCCGTTCATATATAACATGGTGGTTTGGATAACAGGTGAAGGTATTCAGCCATATTGGAGAGGATCAGGTGCTTCACGTTTTCGCCACTTATGTAGTGTACGGCTACTACTACTCCCGCGACAGGTGTTGTGTCACGTCGGGCCTGCGCCTAAGTTTTTTAAAAGCGAATTTGACAGTTTGGCGCAAGGACGTGCTAAAATGCGATAACTGGCCTAATTACGAAATAAGCTGTGAGAAAAAACACGCACCAAGGCAAATCGGCGGCTATCAACATAGCAAGAACAGACATCAGGCAAAAATGAAAGGAGGGATATCATGGCTTGGAAAGTGAATCACCCCACAGCAAGCTGTGGGGCATCCAGGTTACTCAAACAAAGGTAGTTGAGGGGAGATGTGCTCTTGCGCCTGATATTCTATGTAACGCCTTATCACCTCCGCTGTAACTTGGCCGCCTACACTTCGAACAAAATATCCGTCGCGCCACAACTCACCTGCCCAGAGCTGCTTCCTGAGTCGTGGAAACCTTTGAAATATCTCCCGTGCCGATATACTCTTCATAATCTGTAAAACCTGAGCAGGCGAATATCTCGGAGGTGCTTCCCAAAATACATGCACGTGATCCTCCATTACTTCCATAGTGTCCACAGTGTCCACCCACAACCCATATTCGTCCGCTATTCGCTGAAGCACTTCTCCAGTGTATTGAGCAACCTCGCCTATCAAGATGTGCTTCCTATACTTAGGTATTCAGGCCATATGGTACTTAATATCAAAGACGGCATGCTTTGTTCTTCTAATTCCCATGCCGTAGTTATACAGGAAAAAGCCCTATTCAGGCAAGTGTCCTTGCCTCGCCTTGCGGCGAGCCGCTTTCCTCCCGCCAGCAAGCTGACGGGTATCCATCGGGGTTTTCTATGAAAGGGACCTGGTACGAAACATGCGCGGCGCAGGGTCAATGTGCCCACTATTTTGGCCGGGACAGGGATGAACCATGCAAATCGTTTCAGTTGTTTGAGATCAAGGAGGGCGAGATCGACGGCGTGGATATAAGCGGTATCTTAGTGATGGAGCTGGCCGACCTATTTTCGCCTAAATTCGCCGACCTGCTAGGGCAGGGTGGTGAAGGGGGCATATACATAAGCGACAAGACCACTGAGGAGCAAAGAAAGGTCCTGGAGCCGTTCTTTATGAACAACGTCCCCGGCTGGCTACTCACAAGAAAGCCCCTTGGTCTCAGGTTCGTTCCCATCAACCTGAACAAAGAAGACAACACTTACCACATCTCCATGCCTTACGGGGAGATGAAGCTAACCCCAACGGCCGGATTGGATGGGAGCCCGGTACGCGTCGAGAACTGTCTCTTCAATACGGTCTTCCCGCGAATCAACGTTTGCAACAGTCATTTCTGGAGATACAAGGACTTCGGCAAGGATCTGGACTTCCAGAATAGAGCCGGTGTCATCTGTGAGTTCGACATGCAGGGAGGCTAGCCAGGCATTAGGAGTTATTGTGGAGGTAATTGAGGGGATCAGGCGATTAGAGCATCATAGCGGAACCGACGATGCTCACCCTCGGTACGAGCTGTTTACGGCCGTGCCCGCTACAGTGTAAAACCACAGAACCACCTGCCAGGTGATGACAACCGAGCTGCATACTAACGGCTCTCGACCTTCAAGCATGCGAAGGGAGATCTTTTAAATGTCAGAAGAAAAGCTGGAGTGAATGGTAAATGCGCACTTGGTTGAGGGCTGCACCTCACCTCTGCCGTTTAATACCATGATTTCACGTGGTTGGCGATCATATCCGTAGCTTCAAATAGATCGGGCGTGGGCAGGAAGTAGGTAGTCCTGATCCTGGCGTATTCACGCTTTGGCTCATAGTAGATGGAAATGCCGCCCTTGAGGGCACTGAGGTCAGCTTGCAGTAGCTTATCCTTCAGCCCGTAGTCGAAATTTAGCTTCTGGGCCAGGAAATCATCTCCTTTCCATTCAATGTCAACCACTTTACCCTTAAATAGTGAGCTTTTCTTCGTGTTCATCTTGGTTTTCTTCTTCTTGCTTCCCCCCATAAAGCTGGGCCTGTTTACCAGAAAGTCGAGATAGTAGTTGACCCCATACTGGCTCGCCACGCCGACAACGTCGATCGAGTCTATGTTCATGCCCGCCAGCTTGACGGTCCCTACCGCCCCCTGCCCCAAGAAGCGTTTCCGTCCCTTTCTTTCCTCGCCGGTGCCTTTCTCCAGTGCAGATGCCTTGACGCCTATCCCCTGAAGGTGCTGGCAAAGCTCTTCTACCTTTTTTTGCCCACCCTTCCTTAGTTTCCATAACGCGATAGGCAATCCAATAGCTAGCGAAAGCGCAAACAAAATAGGGAAGATATTGCTCCAATCCACCTGCCCTCCTCCTCTTCAATTGTCTAGTGTATCGGATGCCATAATACCTCACAGGATTGACCTCATCAAGGCTCTGTGTTACTCAATATGACTAGCGACGCTCAATCTTCTCCCGAGCGTATCCGTCACTGTGATGAACCAAAGCCCATTGTCATTCTTCGGTCGCTGCGCTCCCTGCCGAGGCTATTCGAAAATCCTGGGTAGGTTGGAGCGGCTGCTCCAACCACGTTTAGAGCACTCCGATGTAATCGGGGTATGCTACCCTATGTGCCAACTTCTTGGACACCATCGGTGCTCTAAACCTGCCACTGCCTTTCGTCGGAACTGAAGCTTATGCTCTACGTTGTCAGCATATTCTGAAGCTGATATGATTGACTCAAAGCCGATGCTGGAGAAGGTTTATTTACTATGGCCATTATTAAGACCAAAGACTTGACCAAGCGGTTCAAAGACGTATTAGCGGTAGATGATGTAAATCTGGAGATAGAGGAAGGGGAATGCTTTGGGCTATTGGGGCCTAACGGGGCAGGCAAGACCACTCTCATCAGGATGATAACCGCCGTCTCACCTCCCACCAAAGGTAAGATATGGGTGCAGGGCAAGGACCTAAAGGATTGTCATCGGGAAGCGAAGGCTATGATGGGGGTGATCCCGCAGTTGGACAATCTCGACCCAGACCTGACGGTGTTCCAGAATCTGATGACCTTCGCCCGGTACTTCAACATACCCAAGAATGAGGCACGGCGGCGCAGTGTGGAGCTCTTAGCCCTGTTCAAGCTCGAAGACAAGTACAATAGCCGCATTCGAGAGCTGTCAGGAGGGATGAGACGGCGCCTATTGCTTGCCAGGGGGTTGATTAATATGCCCATGATTTTGATTCTTGATGAGCCTACACTAGGTCTTGACCCTCAAGCCAAGTACTTGGTTTGGCACAAGCTGACTGAGCTGAATTCCGAGGGCGTTACCCGGATTCTGTGCACCCACAATATGGAAGAGGCAACCGTCCTGTGTGACCGGGTAGCGATAATGCATGAGGGTAGAATCGTAAGCCTTGATGCTCCCCATGCGCTCATTTCTAGATACGTGGGGAGTGAGGTATGGGAAATCGAGGTGAATTCAGAGGGAAGGGATAGGATCATACAGGAGTTGGAAAGCCGCGGACTTGACTTCGAGGATGGGGGCAGCGAGATATATGTCTTCCATGTAACGGATGACCAGTCGCTCACAGACTTAGTGAGTCATGCGGAAAGACTAAAGCACAGACCAGCCACATTGGAGGACGTCTTCTTCCGTCTCACCGGGAGGTCCTTAGTCGAATGAAACCTTTCTCATGGCGTTGTATCAGAGTGTGGCAGCGCAATAGGGATGTCTTTTTCAGATTGTGGCACTCAGAAGCGCCTGGTTTTATAGTAGAACCTATCCTTATATTAGTAGCTATGGGCTTAGGCCTTGGGGCGTATGTAGGCCTAGTTGATGGTCAGCGGTATATCGAGTTCATCGCGCCGGGCATAATAGCTGCTTATGCCATGTTCAGTGCCAGCTTTGAGTGTACCTACGGCAGTTTTGTGCGTATGGAGTATCAAAAGACCTATGATGCCATTATCGCCACTCCGCTGAGTGTTGAGGACATCATCGCCGGTGAAATCTTCTGGGGAGCGACACGCTCGCTTGTGACAGGCACTGTCATCCTAATCATCGCAACGGCTTTCCAGCTAGTGCATTCACCGTGGGCACTGCTCATACCCGCAGTTTGTTTCTTAGAAGGCATAATGTTTGCCTCCATTGCCATATTGTTCACATCTATCGCCCCAGCCATCTACAGCTTTAACTACTATTTCACTCTGTTCATAACGCCAATGTTCTTTTTCAGTGGGGTGTTCTTTCCACTCTCCTCTTTTCCCCAGATAGTGCAGGCTCTGAGCTGGATAATACCCTTGACACCAGTGGTGCATCTTACCCGAGCTCTGGTAAGTGGAGAGTTACATCTTGGCCTTCTTTGGACGCTTGGTCTTATTGTTGTGGTAACGTTGGTGTTCTTCTCGCTATCATTGGTCACCATGAGACGTAGGCTAGCCGTATAGAAGGGTTTACACTTTCGAACTACTTGGCTAGATCCGACCGCCCAAGTGAAGGTGCCTTTCTATATGCTAACATTGAAAATTATTCTGTTGAGCTTTAATATAGTCGAGGACAAACGTTCATCGGGGGTTGAAATGGCTAACTCTAAGCCGAAGTTCTACAGTTCCTTCCGAGAGCTAGCTACGAGGCCTCATCGCTCCAGCCACGATTTTGTCCTTAGCATGGCAAAATGTGGTGCCAAATAAGCGAGATTTTTCACCTCCGATAGCCTTGACAACGCAGGTGAATAGTGCTACAATATGTGGTGTCTAATTAGGGGGCGCCACATGTTTATCCGGGTAAAAGGTACTGAACCATATCGTTATCTCCAGGTCGTGGAGAATCACCGAGAGGGTACACGTGTTGTACAACGTGTTCTCTGCACCCTTGGACGTTTGGATCATCTCACCGCCACTGGGGCCACCGACTCTCTTCTGCGCTCCCTGGCGCGCTTTGGGCAGCGGGTGCGGGTAGTTGAGGGATATAGCAATGGTCAACTGGAGGCGGGATCCGGTAAGACAGATAGGCCCTGACCTGGCCTTCGGACGCCTGTGGCATACGATCGGGGTACAACAGGTGCTGAAGGATCTCCTTCGGGAACGGCGTTTTGAGTTCCCGGTGGAGCGGGCTGTCTACCTCACCGTACTCCAC
>JAUWRG010000071.1 GCA_030610655.1 Dehalococcoidia bacterium | reverse complement strand
GTGGAGTACGGTGAGGTAGACAGCCCGCTCCACCGGGAACTCAAAACGCCGTTCCCGAAGGAGATCCTTCAGCACCTGTTGTACCCCGATCGTATGCCACAGGCGTCCGAAGGCCAGGTCAGGGCCTATCTGTCTTACCGGTCCCGCCTCCAGTTGACCATTGCTACATCCCTCAACTACCCGCACCCGCTGCCCAAAGCGCGCCAGGGAGCGCAGAAGAGAGTCGGTGGCCCCAGTGGCGGTGAGATGATCCAAACGTCCAAGGGTGCAGAGAACACATTGTACAACCCGTGTACCCTCTCGGTGATTCTCCACGACCTGGAGATAACGATATGGTTCAGTCCCTTTTACCCGGATAAACATGTGGCGCCCCCTAATTAGACACCACATGTTGTAGCACTATTCACCTGCATTGTCAAGGCTATCGGAGGTGAAAAATCTCGCTTATTAGGCACCACATTTTGCCATGCTAAGGACAAAATCGTAGCTGGAGCGATGAGGCCTCGTAGCTAGCTCTCGGAAGGAACTGTAGAACTTCGGCATCGCTATCCAATCCCCGATTTGAGGGGAAATGTTACTCAAACAGATAAAAGTCTTGGATCCAAAATATGGAACAGGAACCTCCGGTTTCTTTTTCAGAATCGCACCAACGATAGCGTTTGCAACCTGCTCGGGGGGTATCTTGGCCGATATTTTGGGTACGGTCAGATTGGCAATCATCGGCGTGTCAACACGTCCTGGCAAAATCGTTGAGACATGAACGCCCGTTCCTCGAAGCTCTTGCCTTAATACATCAGTAAGACCAGTGACCGCGAATTTCGAAGCAACGTATGCCCCATCCAGTGGCAACCCCTTCTTCCCATCTACCGATGAAACCACAACGAGATGCCCAGTTTTCCTTTCAACCATATGAGGCAGCACCTCAAGAATGCCATACAAACATCCATGGAAGTTCACTGCCATGACACATTCCACATCCTCAACCTCCATATTGCGCACCGGACACTGAAAATAGATCCCTGCGTTGCTAACGAATATATCGACCTTGCCAAAGTGCTTCAATGACTCTTGTATAGGGCATCTAACTTCCTCTCTTTTTGTGACATCAGTGGGAACAACAAGAGCGTCAACATGAAAAGATTGTATCTCCTGTTTGACCTTCGTGAGGGCATCCCTGTTTCGTGCTGCCAGAACTATGTTGACCCCCTCACGAGCAAAGGCAATCGTAGTAGCTTTGCCGATACCGCTAGACGCTCCCGTTATTATGGCAACTTTATCCCCTAAGTTGATTTCTTTTCATATCCCCACCATCTCTCCTACCATCGTAATAGACGAACTTTCCCTTCGCCTAATCCGCCCCTGGGCCCATTATGGCACTTTTACAGCCCTATATCTTCGGCGATGCCTTTCATCGCCTCAAGTCCCAGTTCAATGAACTCCTCCAGCTCAAGGCCGAGGTCGCTGCACTTTGCGATCTGCTCCCTGTCTGCTCCAGCGGCAAATCTCTTCTCGCCAAAGCGCTTCATCAGCGACTCCGTGGTGAGCCCAGCAAGCTTCTTGTCGGGACGAACCAGGGCTCCGGCGACGATAAGACCGGTCAATGGGTCGGCGCAGAAGAGGGCTTTGTCAAGCAGGGATTCAGGGGCGATGCCGTGAGTCCAGTTATGGCACAGGATGGCTTGGGCCATCTCTTCGCTGGCGCCGAGGTCTCTTGCGATGTCAGCTCCTAGCCTGCTGTGAACTTGCATGTCCCCTTTGGTGAGCTCAACATCGATGTCATGGAGCAGCCCGGTAAGCCCCCATACCTCCTCGTCCTCACCAAACCTCCTTGCCAGCGCTCGCATGATGGCTTCGGTGGCCATCATGTGGCTAATGAGGTTCTGATTCTCCACATTGGTAGCGATGGCGTCTAGGACTTCATCTCTGGTCAATTGTTCCACCCTTCCACCTCCTCTCTCTTTGACATTTTATCCGGTTAATCAGAAGCTCGTATTTTTAGGCGATGAAGCTTATTTGCGTGTGAGATTATAGCTTATCAACAAAGTGGTAGCCAGTTCAGGATACTGCTGTTGCCGTCACTTTGTCGCCAGCGTGCTTAGCCAATTTAGCTTTAAGATATTGCCCGGTGAAGGAGCTTTCTTGTTGGGCTATCTCCTCAGGAGTTCCGGTGGCTATAACGTATCCCCCGCGGTCGCCAGCGCCCTGAAAATCACATATGCCCTTTGGCATGTCGTTGATCAACTAGTTCCATATGATTTGATAATGATGTGGTTCATAATATTATACCTGATGATTAAATTCTGTCTTGAGTTATATCGCAAGCGGATTATATATTAGAAGTGGCATTTTGACAAAGTGTATTGAAATAACTATTGACACTTCTTTAAATATATGTTATTATTGTTGTGATAAAACATTAAAGCATTTTGATCAATGGCTGAATTTGAAGACTATGTGAACGTTATCGAGGCTGCAGATGCACTGCGACTACACCCAGAGACCGTGAAACGTCTATGTCGGCAGGGCGACATTTCTGCAATTAAGATTCATAATACTTGGCTTATTCGCAAAGATGAGCTAGCTTCGTTTTCTTCCAGTTATGCTCCGCGTCGAGGGCCTGGAAGCCGATTTCGTCGCTTGCAAGAAGAGGCTGAGCGCTATCTGCCTCGTCAGTTGAAGCTTTATGCCAACAATGAAAATAAGAAAGCCTGAAAAGGAGCGGTGGATGATATCATCAAGTTTGGGTTTTACTAGCAGAGAAGCCTCGAAGGCTTATAAGTGTAGTTACTCGAGAAGGCTAGGAGCACTTTCTACGAAAGATTTGACCATTGCGGATCCTTCTGCTGAATATGCAAAACGGCCTCGTTCAAGCATTCTTGAAGTATTTTATCCTTCCCTGTTGGAACTGGAAGATATTCCGCGAAGAATTACGAGAACTGTCAATGGCTTCGGGGAAGAAATTGTCAGAGTCGACGGAGAAATTCCTGTTGATTTAGAGGTTAATAACGGTGGCAGGTTTCTATTTATCAGTCATGATCAGTCTACCCTAACTCACGGTCTTCATAAATACCCTGCAAAATTCTTCCCAGAGTTGCCCCGCTGGCTGATTTATAAATATTCAAAAGAGGGTGATTGGGTAATTGATCCTTTTGCAGGGAGTGCTACGGTTAATCTGGAATGTCTGCTGGCTCGTAGGAATTCAGTCGGGATAGATGTCGACCCTTTCCCTCGTTTTCTTTCCGAGGTAAAGGTGTTCCCCTTGGAAGAAGACGGGATTAAATACTCCCAAAATATCTGTTGCGGTCAATCTTGAGTTACGAGTACTCAAAATGCCCTGAGGCAGGCATCCCAACAGAAGTTATGGGGTGATTTAGTGAAGTGGAGTAATTTAATCGAGCGAATAATGGTTGAGAATGGCGGGGTTGCATCTATTCAGTGCCTGTATCGGAACGCTAGCAAGTTTAAGGAGATGCCTACCGGAGATTGGCAAAAGACTTTAAGGGGCGTTTTGTACAGGGAAGTAAATAGGGGGCGATTTAAAAAGATTGGGTTAGGGGTTTATGCTTTATCAAACTATAAAAATGATGCGTCCGCCTATTCGTACGTATTGCAAAACAAGAATGCGGAGGAATATTTAAGAACTGCTAAAGACTATCATAGTACAGCGGAAGGTATGCTTATTGAGCTCGGCAATTATTTTGACTACGTCACTTATACCAGTGACCTAAATAAGACCTTTGATGGGAAAAGGCTGGAAGATCTTTGTCAGATAACAGAGATTCCAGAATTCACATACCCAGAATTAAAGAATACAGTGGCAAAAAGCGACGTTATTTGGTTTGGTAAGTCAAGATTGTTATTCCCCAAAGTGATTTTTGAGGTTGAATCCACAACAAATTTCATAAATTCAATGTTTAAAATGTATCAATTAATACATTTTGATGCGAATTTCGTTTTGGTTGCTTCCGAAAATAGGGAAAATATATTCCTAGATAGACTTAGAAAGGAACCATTTGTAAAAGCTAAACACAAGTTCTCCTTTCGATCCTTCAAAGCCGTAACTAAGCTCTATTTTACTTCCGTTGAACACTATGAGTTAAAGTCTAACTTCCTGAAGTTTTGATGAAAGGAGCAATCGTGAATAATACTGACACCGCGAATCGAGAAATTTCAATAAAAATCGGGGTGTTCTCAGTCATAACAGAAAACCCTGATGAGTTTATCGAAGACTTGGAAATCTTGTGCAAGAAGTTTTGTCTTGAGGGAAGATATTTCTTTACATATAGGTTTGAGGATTAAAGCATCTGGCTGTAACAAAGTATTCGTGCGCTTCCCCTAGGATGTTACCACCTAACTTCGATACCATCCCTGTTACATCAGCATCAAAAATCGTTGTCATCTGTCACCTCAGCTTGACCTTCTCATCATTCCCCCTGACCTTATGTGATACAGCATGTAGACCTACCGAATGCTTCACATCCGCTCTAATGGAGCCTATGCCCTTCTCCCTGATGGTATCGCTTCGCTACCACCGGAGCAACATGGACCACTTTGTCGCCAGCGTGCTTAGCCAATTTAGCTTTAAGATATTGCCCGGTGAAGGAGCTTTCTTTTTGGGCTATCTCCTCAGGAGTTCCGGTGGCTATAACGTATCCCCCTCGGTCGCCAGCGCCCGGGCCGAGGTCGATAATATAGTCGGCATTCTTGATCAGGTCAAGATGGTGCTCAATGAGGATCACGGTATTACCGGCATCGACGAGGCGGTGAAGCACCGTGAGCAATGCGGCGGCATCCTCGAACGATAAGCCGGTAGTCGGCTCATCAAGAATATAGAGGGTTCTCCCCGTGGCTCGTTTGGAAAGCTCGGTTGCCAGTTTCACCCGCTGCGCCTCGCCTCCAGAAAGGGTGGTTGCCGGCTGCCCTAGCTTGATATATCCCAGCCCGACATCGTGCAGCGTCTCAAGTTTAGCTCTTATCTTGGGGAAATGCTCGAAGAATGAGAGTGCCTCCTCGACACTCATCTCCAGCACCTCGGCGATATTCTTTCCCTTAAAGCGAATCTCCAGTGCCTCGCGATTGTAGCGTTTCCCCTTGCAAACCTCGCAGGCAACGGTGACATCGGGTAGAAACTGCATCTCGATCCGGATATAACCCTCGCCACGGCAGGCCTCGCACCTGCCACCTTTGACATTGAAGGAGAACCTCCCCGGTGGATAGCCGCGCATGCGGGCATCAGGGACAGTGGCGAAGAACTGGCGGATTGGGGTAAAGGTTCCGGTATAGGTTGCTGGATTGCTCCTTGGGGTACGCCCGATAGGCGACTGGTCGATATTGACCACCTTGTCGATATGTTCCAGCCCATCGATGGCATCACAATCGCCGGGGCGTTCCCTGGCCCTATAGAATATCTGCGCTAGCTTCTTATAGAGGATGTCACTGATGAGGGTACTCTTGCCTGACCCTGATACGCCGGTGATGCAAACAAACATCCCCAGAGGGATATGAACATCGATATCCTTGAGATTGTTCTGGCGAGCCCCTCTAATAACTAGCTGTTTGCCAGAGCCGGAGCGGCGCTTTTCAGGAAAGGTGATCTGCTTCTTCCCGCTCAAGTACTGACCTGTTATGGAATCGGGACAGCTAATGATATCTTCGATGGTTCCGGTAACTACGATTTCCCCTCCATGTTCTCCGGCGCCTGGTCCCATATCGATGATTCGGTCGGCGGCGCGCATCATCGCCTCATCGTGTTCCACGACCAGGATTGTGTTGCCAAGATCCCTGAGCCTTTTCAGGGTTTCGATGAGGCGATAGTCGTCGGCAGGGTGGAGGCCCACCGTTGGTTCGTCGCAGATATAGAGCACTCCCATAAGGCCGCTGCCAATCTGGGTGGCAAGGCGAATTCGCTGAGCCTCTCCGCCGGAGAGGGTGCTTGACGCGCGGTCGAGGGCGAGATAGTCGAGGCCTACATCCTTGAGAAAGCCAAGCCTGGCTCTGATTTCCTTTAGGATCTGGCGGGCGATAGTAAGCTCGCGTTCGCTGAGGATAGGCTTTCTATCGCCGTCGCCACCTAGAAGGTCGATCCATTCCCTTGTCCGCTCAGTGAACATTGCGGTGACCTGGGCGATGTTTTTGTCTCCAATGATAACCGCGAGGGACTCGGGCTTCAATCGCCGCCCTTGGCATGCCGGGCAGGGGCGGGAAGACATATAACGCTCGATGTGCCAGCGAGTATGGTCGGACTCGGTGTCGCGGTGGAGACGCTCCAGGTATGGGATCACTCCCTCATAGCCGGTGAAATGTTGCCGAACCCTACCGAAGCGGTTTCGATGCCTTATGAGTTCCCCCTCCTCGCCATTAAGTATGAGGTTAAGATCGTCCTCGCTTAGCTCCTTAACAGGCACACGAAGGGAGAAACCGTAGTGCCTTGCCAGCCTCTCCAGCTCGTATGAGCGCCAGGAAAACCACCACCCAGGATGAATGGCGCCCTCAGTAATAGAAAGCTCCTTGTTGGGAATGGTCAGATCGCGGTCGATCTCCATCTTGACCCCGAGCCCGCCGCAGTCGGGACAGGCTCCATGAGGGCTATTGAAGCTGAAGGTCCGAGGTTCAATCTCACCTATGCTGATGCCACAGCGTACGCAGGCAAAATGCTCTGAGAAGAGAAGTTCCTCGCCATCGGTCACCGACACCAGCACCACCCCAGCACCCAACTTCAAAGCGGTCTCCACAGAGTCGGCGAGTCGACTTTGCTGCTCGCTTCCTTCGATGACCAGTCGATCGACTACCGCCTCAATGGTATGTTGTTTGTACTTGTCCAGATCGAAATCCTCGGAGAGGTCGTGAATGCTTCCATCGACCCTGACCCGTACATAGCCTGCTTTTCTCAGGTCATCAAAAACCCCTTGGTGTTCCCCCTTGCGGTCCTTGATCAAGGGGGCCATGACCATGATTCTAGCTCCCTGGGGGAGGTTGAGGATGGCATCCACGATCTGCTGCACCGTTTGCTGTGTGATCTCCTGCCCGCAGTGGGGGCAATGGGGGTGGCCAACGCGTGCAAATAGCAATCTCAGATAGTCATAGACCTCGGTTACTGTCCCCACAGTGGAACGAGGATTTCTGCTCGGGCCCTTTTGGTCGATAGAGATCGCTGGGCTTAGCCCCTCGATATAGTCGACATCTGGCTTCTCCATCTGGCCGAGGAACTGGCGGGCGTAGGCGGATAGAGACTCGACATAACGACGTTGCCCCTCGGCATAGATGGTATCAAAGGCAAGCGAACTCTTTCCCGAGCCAGAGACGCCGGTGATCACCACCAGTTTGTCTCTGGGGATAGCGACATCGATGTTCTTCAGGTTGTGCTCCCGAGCCCCTCTAACGAAGATTGTATCCTGAGGCATACACCCGCTTCCTTCCTTGGCAGTTTTTAGTGTAGCACGCCATCAGCAATCGAAACAAGGGTTATAAATAATGGTTGCTTTTTGTGTAATATTGATATACAATATCGAAAGGTGGACCTGGACTGGCGTTTCAGCATGATGGACTCGCCAAAGCGAGCTAGGGGTTTGTTTCGGCACAAGTATGATAAAGCAATCCGACAAACAGGGTCTTAAGCTGTACCGGCAAGGGGCAACCACCAAATAAAGAAGGAGGGCTGGTATGGCCTTGGAGGACAAGGTTCTGGAATGTCGAGATTGCGGCAAAGAATTTATGTTCACTGTGGGTGAGCAAGAATTCTATATGTCGCGTGGGCTGCAAAGCGAGCCCACTCGGTGCCGGGAGTGCCGTTCGGCGAGGCGGCGCGATCATTTTGGTGAAACTCGCCAGATGTATTCCGCAATCTGTGCCTCTTGCGGCATGGAGTGTGAGGTTCCCTTTGAACCCAGGAGCGGGCGACCGGTCTATTGTACTGAGTGCTTTGCCAAGATGGGAAGTCGCCCCTAGCGCTTGTAATGTCTGAAAAGAGCCGAGACGATCCCGATGCGTGGGGATGTCCCGGTTCTTTTTATCTGGGAGGTGTTATGAATATCGGGGCTTGCAAGGTGAGGCTTCGCCTGCCGGAGAATCAGTCCCTTAAGGGCAAGCGGCAGGTGGTGAAGTCGATCATCCAGCGGGTGAAAAACAAGTATAATGTATCCATAGCTGAGGTCGATGAGCAGGACATTTGGCAGATCATCGTCATAGGGATAAGCTGTGTCAGCGAAAGTGCTCAGCATTGCAACGAGGTGCTGTCCAAGGTAGTGGATTTCATTGA
>JAUWRG010000081.1 GCA_030610655.1 Dehalococcoidia bacterium | reverse complement strand
CAATAGTAAGAGGGGCGATAGTATTATTTAACCCCCTCCCCCCTCTCCTTCCGGCTCACCTCCCTCTGCGGACCGATGATAATGTGGTCTAAGACCTCGATGTCAAGAGTCTTCCCCGCCTGTATAATCTGTTCAGTGATTTGGATATCCTCGGCGCTGGGTGACGGGTCGCCTGAGGGATGATTGTGAACCACGATGATCGCCGGACAGTTTTCTCTGACAGCTTCTCGGAATACCTCACTGGCGCGGACCAGCGAAGTGCTTACATTGCCCTTATAGACCTCTGAAATGGTGATCACTTGGTTCTTGGTGTTGAGCAACACCACCCTCAGTTGCTCTTGATCCAAAAAGCCCATTTCCGCCATCAAGAGGTTGGCCACATCCTGAGGGGAGCGAATCACTGTCCTCTCCTCAGATTGTGTGGAGACGAGTCGCCTCCCCAGCTCGAGGGCGGCCTTTAGTTGAGCTGTTTTCGCTTCACCCATACCTGCCTCGGAGCAAAGCTCGCCAAAGCTTGCTTTGGAGAGACCAACAAGGCCACCAAATCTTGTGAGCACCCTCGTGGCGAGAGCGAGCGCATTCTCCGAAGCAGTACCGATGCGAAGTACGATCGCCAGGAGTTCGCTGTTTGAGAGTGAAGATGGACCGTCCTCCTTGAGTCGCTCCCTGGGGCGCTCCCCAATAGGTAACTCCTTTATCTTGAGATGGTATTCCACCATAATCTCGGGTCCAAAAGCTATTTGACCTCGACAGTGGCGCCCGCAGCCTCGAGTTTCTCTCTCAGCATTGCTGATTCCTCTTTGCTGATGCCTTCTTTCACTGTCGCGGGGGCGCTCTCCACTAGATCCTTGGACTCTTTGAGCCCTAGACCGGATACCTCACGCACCGTCTTGATCACATTGATCTTGTTGGCGCCGATGTCCTTGAGGATCACGGCGAATTCTGTCTTCTCCTCCTCCTCTGGGGCAGCCTCAGCGGGGGCACCGGGCGCTGCAGCTACTGCAACCTGGGCAGCAGCACTGACGCCAAATTCTTCCTCCAGAGCTTTGACCAGTTCACTAAGCTCAAGCACGGTCATGCTTTTGATGGCAGCTATGAGTTCCTCTTTGTCCATCGTCTTTGCTTCCTTGGGTGCGGCGCGCTTGGTAGCAGCCCGCTTGGCAGTCCCCTTCTTCTCTTTCTCTCCCCCTTCTTGGGTTTGTTCTACTTCGCTAGTCACTGCTTCCTCCTTCTAATTGTTTCATTCTTGCATTTAGTACGTAAAGAAAATCTGCTATGTTTGCATTAAGCACATTAACAAGGCCAATGATGGGTCCTTTCATCCCGCCCAATAGCTTGGAGACCAGCACCTCCTTTGGGGGCAAGTTAGCGAGGTTTGCTATCTCGGAGGCACTAAGCACCCTTCGGTCAAGTAGCCCACCGATGATCTTCAGCCCACTTCCTGAGGAGCGAATATAATCGATCAATGCCTTAGCGGGCTCAGTGATATCGTCGTAGCCGAAGGCTATTGCTGTGGGACCCTCAACAATGCCAATTAGCTCACCTTTGTTTGCCTTTTCTGCAGCAAAGCGAACCATGGTATTTTTCACAACACGGTATTCAATCTCCCTCTGGCGTAGCCTGCGACGCAGTTCAGTCATTTCGGCTACCGGTAGCCCACGATAGTCCGTAGTGATGGCAATATTGCACCGAGAAAGCTTCGCGGCAAGCTCTTCAACCACTTCCTTCTTCTCATCTATACGCATAGACACCTCCAAAAATAAGAAAGCCCTTGCGCCATAGACACAAGAGCCTCTACTCTAGCCTCGGCGGGCAGTTCATTAAGCCATAATGGCACCCGCTGTCTATGGCGCTTCTCTTAATTGTAATCTGTCAAAAGCTAAGGAGCATGAAGCTCCTGGGTTGCTTTCACATCGAGCTTTATCCCTGGCCCCATTGAAGTAGAGAGGAATGCGCTTTTGATGTATTGACCCTTGGCACCGCTGGGCTTGGCGCGGAGCACGGCCTCGATTAGTGCAGCCAGGTTCCCCAGCAATCTATCATCGTCGAAGCTCAGCTTGCCCACAGGAAGGTGAATGACTGCTGTTTTATCTAACCTGAAATCCACACGACCTTTTCGAACATCACTGATGGCTTTGGGCAGATCTTGGGGAGGAACAATGGTTCCCGATTTTGGATTAGGCATGAGCCCTCGGCGACCAAGAATCTTGCCAAGCTTGGAGACTTTCCCCATTACATCAGGGGTGGCAATGGCGACATCAAAATCGAGCCATCCATCCTCGATGTTCTTCACTATGTCATCGCCACCTACATAATCAGCTCCAGCCTCCTCGGCGGTTTTGACCGCTTCCCCTTGGGTGAAAACGAGGACCTTCACTGTCTTCCCTAGCCCATGAGGGAGACTAGCCACCCCCCTCACCTGCTGGTCGGCATGACGGGGATCGAGACCCATATTGAGGTGGAGCTCTACAGTCTCATCAAAGTTGGCATAGGCTGTCTTCTTTGCCAGCTCAACGGCATCCTTTGGGTCATATTCTTTAGTACGGTCTACCAGCTTGGCTGCGTCTTGATATTTCTTTCCCCGGTTCGCCATCATTCTACCTCAATCCCCATGCTTCGCGCCGTGCCCTCGACGATCCGCATCGCCCCGTCGGTGTCGGCGGCGGTAAGGTCTTTCATCTTAAGCTCAGCGATCTCACGGATCTTTCCCCGGGGGAGCTTGCCGATCTTCTGCATATTTGGCGTGCTGCTCCCTTTCTCCACGTTGAGCGCTCTCCGAAGCAGATCAGCGACGGGCGGGCTCTTGAGAATAAAGCTGAACGAACGGTCCTCAAATATAGTGATCTCTGCAGGGATGATAGAGCCTGCCTGGGAGGCAGTACGATCGTTATATTCCTTGCAAAAGCCCATAATATTACATCCGTGCTGCCCAAGAATTGGGCCCACGGGAGGGGCAGGGCTTGCCTGCCCTGCGGGGAGTTGAAGTTTTATCACCGTCTTAATCTTCTTCTTGGCCAATCCTATCCTCCATTTAGCGAAACATGAGGCCACTTACGAAAAAGGCATTTGTCCCCGAGTGTTTGCGACATTTAAAGTCTTTCCACCTGAAGGAAGTCGAGTTCCATAGGTGTCTCTCTCCCAAAAAAGGAAACGAGCAGCCTTACCTTGCCCTTGGCTTCGTTAATCTGGTCAACTATACCGATGAAATCGTAAAAGGGTCCGTCGACTACCCGCACACTGTCCCCTGTGGCAAAACCGACCTTGACACGGGGCGTTTCAGTCTTCATCTGTTCGAAAATAGTCTCGATCTCATTTTCGTCAAGGGGGACAGGCTTAGTTCCGGCGCCGACAAAGCCGGTGACTCCTGGGGTGTTGCGTACCACATTCCAGCTTTCGTCGGTTAGTTCCATCTCGACCAGGATGTAGCCGGGAAAGACCTTTTTGGCGACAGTTTTTCTCTGTCCATCCTTGATTTCGATAACGTTCTCAGTGGGAATGACCACCTGGCATACCTTATCTTGGGCATCCATTGATTTGGTACGTTGCTCCAGATTGGCCTTGACCCGCTGCTCGTATCCGGAGTACGTGTGGATCACATACCACTTTATCTCATCCCGCCCCATGCTTTCCCTTTCAAATTAAAAGTGAAACCCCACTCAGGGGTTTGCAACCCATTCCTCCTCACGTGACTTATCATCACCAAAAAAGATTAACTAGACGCGTGAAACCCAGATCGATGGCACCAAGAATAAGTCCCACAGCACCGGAAATAGCGAGCACCATCAGGGTCAGTCGTCTCGTCTCCGTCCTGGTAGGCCAGACCACCTTCTTTAGCTCAGACATAACCTCGCGAAAGTAGTTGGTAATTCTGCCGAGCCGTGGGATACCACGTCTTCCTGCCACCGCCTCCCTTTTCATAACCTACCTCACCTCTCGATAGAGCGTGTGGGTGCGACAGCGAGGGCAGAACTTCTTGAGCTCCAATCGGTCCGGGTCATTCCTTTTATTCTTTGAAGTCGTATATGTTCTCTCCTTGCACTCGGTGCAAGCGAGATTAATGATAATCCTAGAGCTCCCCTTCTTCGCCAATTGACATCTACCTAATCTAAGATTTTAGTGAACACACCGGCTCCCACGGTCCTACCACCTTCACGAATAGCAAACCTGAGTCCTTCTTCCAGGGCGACGGGCTCGATGAGCTTCATCTTCACCGTTATGTTATCACCGGGCATGACCATTTCCACCCCTTCAGGCAACTGGATGCTGCCAGTGACATCAGTGGTTCTGATGTAGAACTGAGGCTTATAGCCGTTGAAGAATGGGGTATGCCGACCTCCTTCCTCTTTGGTAAGTACGTACACCTCAGCCTCAGCATCGGTATGAGGCTTAATCGACCCCTTGGCTGCCAATACCATGCCCCGCAATATCTCATCCCTCTCTATTCCCCTCAGCAGGCAACCGACGGCGTCACCGGGCTCGGCGTCGGGCAGGGTTTTGTGGAACATCTCCAGGCTGGTCACCACTATGCTACGCGTCTCTTTTAGGCCCACCACATCCACCTCAGCCCCAGGCTTGATCACGCCCCGCTCGACGCGGCCAGTGGCTACCGTTCCTCGCCCTTTGATGCTAAAAACATCCTCGACAGGCATCAGGAATGGCTTGTCCGTATCTCGCACCGGGGTTGGAATATAGTCATCAATGGTATCCAATAGCTGCCATATAGGGCCACACCACTGACATTCTCTTTTACCGCAGCCACAATCCAATGCCTTAAGGGCGCTGACTCTAATTATGGGTGTCTCTGCGCCAGGAAAGCCGTATTTGGGAAACACTTCCTCCCTTAACTCAAGCTCGGTCACCTCGAGTAGCTCTTCATCATCCACTATGTCTACTTTGTTAAGACAAGAAATTAGAGAGGGTACCTCCACCTGACGCGCTAGCAGGAGGTGCTCCCTGGTCTGAGGCATTACCCCATCGTCAGCAGCGATCACCAGTATTGCACCATCCATCTGTGCTGCCCCGGTGATCATGTTCTTAATGTAGTCGGCATGGCCAGGGCAATCGACGTGAGCATAATGGCGCTTCTCTGTCTCGTACTCAATATGAGCGATGGCAATGGTCAACCCTCTGGCCTTCTCTTCAGGGGCATTGTCGATGGAGTCAAACGCGCGATATTGTGTGGGACCCGTCTGGGACAACACCTTAGTCATCGCCGCGGTCAGTGTGGTCTTGCCATGGTCCACGTGACCGATGGTTCCCACATTAACATGCGGTTTAGTTCTTTCATAGACTTTCTTCGCCATTTTTCCTCCTATATCATGTTAACTTAAGCCCACAGCCAGATTTGAACTGGCGACCCCGTTCTTACCAAGAACGTGCTCTACCACTGAGCTATGTGGGCCTTTGGGTGGTGATTATAAAGCCGCACCTCGGCTAAAACCGCTGGAATATACCTCAAGGTTACCTTGTGGCGGGGGTAGGATTCGAACCTACGAAGCCTCTCGGCGGCAGATTTACAGTCTGCTGGTATTAGCCACTCACCCACCCCGCCCATTCTTGGCCCCTCGCCACACTGTCCCCAGCCCGAGAGCGGATTCGAACCGCTACCCTACCGATTACAAATCGGTTGCGCTACCATTGCGCCACTCGGGCACTTTTTCTCATCAGCCGCGCTTCCCCAGCTAAGGTTATCATCTTTTAGTAACGTTGTCAACTTGTCGCAATGTTTCCATAAATATCCGACAGTCCATGTAAAATATGGGCATGACGAATGAAACCTTGATAGTTCTATGCTGGGAGCTCTATGAACAGGGAATGCCAAAAATCCGGATAGCCAGAAGAGTGGGGAAGCATCGTG
>JAUWRG010000080.1 GCA_030610655.1 Dehalococcoidia bacterium | reverse complement strand
CACGATGCTTCCCCACTCTTCTGGCTATCCGGATTTTTGGCATTCCCTGTTCATAGAGCTCCCAGCATAGAACTATCAAGGTTTCATTCGTCATGCCCATATTTTACATGGACTGTCGGATATTTATGGAAACATTGCGGCTTCCCTGACCATCTATAGAATCAGATTCAACAGTCCTCCTACAACTACCGTCGCCGCAATCATTATCGCAGTCGCTCCAATCAGGCGCTTAACTCCAAGCTCCCTGGCGAAAACCACAAATGCAGCTATACAGGGGAAGAACATCGTCAACACCACGCAGCCAACAACCAGTTGCCCAGCGCTCAGCGCCAACGGAGCAAGCATCCCGATAGCCACATCCTTGCGCAAAAAACCAATCACGATGGCAGCCACACCCTCCTTAGGCAGCCCGAAAATCCCGCTTACCACCGGGGCGGTGAGATTGGCGATAAAATCGAATACCCCAAGGGTGTAAAGGATGCCTATGCCAAAAATCGCCACCAGAATTATGGGCAGAGCCTCTCGGAGGAAGCCATACATCCGCATCCAGAGCTTCTTCAATAGCGCACGCCAGGAGGGTAAACGGTAAGGGGGGATCTCTATCAATAGCTCTGGGCTAAATCCTTTGACTGTCCGGTTAAGGATGAAACCTAGGATTATCCAGACCACAAAAAGGGTGCCGTAGACCATAGCCACATACTGCCCTCCATGGGCTCCCACCAGCCCGAATATCATCGCATGGGCAGCAGCACAGGGGATGCCAATGGAAATCAAAGTGGCGGCGATAAATCTCTCCCTCCTGCTCTCCAATATGCGAGTGGCCATGATCGCTGGCACATTACATCCCAGTCCCAGCAACGAAGGAATGATGGCATAGCCGTGTAAGCCGATGCGGTGCATTAAGTTGTCGAGGAGCACCGCCAACCTGGGGAGGTAACCCAAGTCCTCCAAGATTCCCAATACAAGATAAAAAGAAAAAATGTAGGGCAAGACTGCTCCAATAGGAATATATAGGCCGGTGGTCAACACCCCCATAGACTGAAAGAAGTCTATTTCACCATCGAACAGTTTGCCGATGAGGATATCGTGCCAGAAACCGCCTGAGCCCAAGAGAACACTGAGCTTCATCATCAGCGGTGCCCACAGCTTTTCAAAGAGAGGCTCAAAAACATAGCCGATCAAGCCCTCGCCGATGAAGCGGATCACCAAGAAAGATATACCAAGGACCAAAGCAGCGATGGGAAGGCCAGTAAGAGGCTTGGCAGAGGCATCCTCCAACCTCTCCAGCCAGGTGTGGTGGTGGTGGATTATAGTTTGAACCTCAGCAATGATACTGCCGATAGCCACCCACCTCTGATCGTGGGTGCGACCGAGTATCGAAGGAGAGGTCGCCTCAGGAATGCGATCAACCAGTTCCTTTATCCCCTGCCCGGTTATCGCTGCCGTGGGAACCACCGGCACGCCTAAAAGCTGCTCAAGCCGGTCAACATCGATGCTTATCCCCCTATGTTTGGTATCATCCCATATATTCAGAGCAACTATGACGGGGGTTTGCTTCTCCAGAAGCTCCAGGGTCAAATAGAGGTTGCGCTCCAGATTGGTGGCATCCATGATGTTGATAACCAGGTCGCCATCCTTAAGCATCTCCAAGGCTACCTCCTCCGCCTTGGATGCAGGCTCAAGACTATAGGCACCGGGCACATCGATAACCTCGACCTCCTCCCCAGCTAACTTCATGGAGCCCTTGGTGAAACTCACGGTGGTGCCTGGATAGTTGGAGGCGATCACCCTTACACCGGTGACCCGAGAGAAGAAAACGCTCTTCCCCACATTGGGGTTGCCCATAAGGAGTATCTTCACGCCCTAATCTACTTCAACTAATATCCTGTTTGCCATGCCGAAGCCGATGGCTATCTGGCTTTGACTCACCCGCACGGTCACCGGTCCCCGCATGAACATTGAACTCACCTTTGTTATCCTCCTGCCCGGCCTAATGCCTAAAGCATTCAGACGACTTACCATACCACGCCCTCCAGCAACTTGAACCACAGTGCCACTCTGCCCCGCCCGCATTTGACGTAAGGTGAGTTGCTTTGTCCGGCTCATACTAACACCTCAGCTCACTAATGCTTCTCATTTGCAAAAAGACTAACAAAAATAAACTATGCTCTCCCCCGGCGACAGCTCTCGCAATACCCCTCCATATAAACCGCAGCGCCGACGATATCAAAGCCACTTTGACGGCTCACATCCTCCTTCATCGTTGCCGTCAAAGGGTGCTCAAACTCAATTACCTTGCCGCAGCCGAGGCATATTAAATGATGATGCTCTACATCCCCTTTAGCCTCGTAATGGTGGTGTTCTTCGGCGAAATGTCGCTTCTCCACCAGGCCAAGCTCTTTGAACAGACGGAGGGAGCGGTAAACCGTGGACAGACTGATCCGCGGTTCCCTCTCCTTAGCCAGGCGGTAAAGCTCATCGGCATCTAGATGGCCTTCCGAATGAAGTAAAAGGTCGAGAAGCAACCTTCGTTGAGTGGTGATCCTTTGTCCCTTCAGCTCCTGCATTTGTAACCCAACTGAAAATGAAAACCATTTGCAATATTAATTTATCATATTTCACCGTTGCTGTCAATCTTTTTCTTCAGGTGTTTTGCTTACCATCTTTCGTATATGGTAAACTAGCCTCGAACGATACGTTGTGGGGAGGAGCATAGCGGCTACAGCGGAACTTATGGACGAGGCGACAAAAACCACTCCGGCAGATGGAAGGTTTGAAGGTCACACTGAAACCCACCAGGAGGTAGTAACATGAATTGGCTGGACATCATCATCATTGTAGTGCTCGCTCTTTTCATTCTAAGTGGGCTGATACAGGGGCTTATCAGGACTGCTCTTGCCCTTGCAGGACTAATCCTTGGCATTTTCCTTGCAGGGCGGTACTACGTTGCATTCGGCAACTGGCTCCCTATCGCCAATACTGACGTCGCCTATATTGTCGCCTTCGCCATTATCTTCATTGCTGTTATGGTAGCAGCGGTACTTCTTGCCTTTTTCCTACGGAAGATTATCTCCCTGATAATGCTGGGGTGGGCTGACAAACTTCTGGGAGCGCTCTTCGGACTGGTATTGGGAGGCCTATTATGTGCTGCGGCGCTGGCGGCATGTGTCAAGTTCGGATTAGGTGAAAGTTTCATTCAGGGCTCGGGCATCGCCAGATTGTTCCTTGGCTGGTTCCCCGTAGTGCTTGCCCTTCTTCCCAGTGAGTTCAACGAGGTGCGTGAGTTCTTCCAGTAGCGCACCGGTTTATCAGAGCCTATGGCAAAGCTAAAACCCTACGCCAATTTGAGCCGACAAAAAACCAGGAACAACCACCAGAGCAAGGGTACTCGGTGAGGTGAAGAAACACGCCCAAGGGTAAATTCACAGCTCTCTGCACCACCTTCACGCGAGACCACCGAAAAGTGGAACCAGATGCTAAGCTGAAGGAAGACGGAAACGGCGCAAATTAACATCACATGCTAAGGGGTGCAATGCCACAAAAGCCTATGTGGTTTCACATACCGGAGTGGATTTCGAATGACATCTGGCATTTCCCCTATGCCTACAAGACCTTCAAAAAGTATATCCCGCCGCAGTCCCTAACCTTGGAGGTTGGTTTTGGCAGCGGCAGAATCATCACCCGAATCGCCAGGGAACTGGGCTGCAAATGTGTTGGGGTAGATTTGGAAGACACTGCCTTCTCATCCCTCTCCTTTTTCTCCCAGCACCACGGAGTGAAACCAGAGCCTATAAAAGGCTCTGGTTTCTCCCTACCGTTCAAAGACAATAGCTTCGATGTGGTCTACTCAGAAGGGGTGATTGAGCACTTTCCCATCGCTGAATCTCAGAAGATGATAGCCGAGCATGCTCGGGTGTGCCGACAGGGGGGGCTGGTGATCGTATCTGTGCCCAATAAATTCGCCCTGCTCCATTCTTTAACGAAGCTTCTCCTAGGAAAGAGGTTCTTATTTTACCCAGAAGCCAGCCTCTCCACCTTCGAGCTTTCTCGCCTGGTTGCTAGGGCAGAGCTAACCCCGATAAAGAGGGATGGTTTCGCCTTTGGCTGCCAATTCTATATGTTTAAAGCTCTATTCCTGGATCAGGCCTCAACCCCATGGCTAAAGGAGTTTGGGCTGAAACTTCTCTCAATTTTCAACGGAACGAGCCTTTACCACTTCCAGAATCCCAACCTGAATTCTCTTATCGGCTTTCAGACCCTTCTCGTAGGGCGAAAATAACACCCACCCGACCGCTGCACTATTTTAAAGCTGACAGCGAATGACCCTTTTCGCCGGTCAGCTATGTTCAGTGACCTGCCCCCCGAAATTAGGTCCACGTGAGTGGTACTAAAAACGGGGGCAACCCATCAGGACGCCCAGTTTCAAAGAGCGAATCACCCCACAGCAAGCTGTGGGGCATTCTCGCTAAATTTTGGTAAAGAGTTAGCTCTTATGCCTAATGCAGCTAAAAACTACCAGGAGCGGGTTCCTCCCCCGGGTGGAGTTTGCGCCACTTCTCCAAGAGTTGCTCCTTCGTCTCCTTGTGGTCCGGGTCATGGATGATAGCATCATCGATTGGACAAACCTCGACACAGCGAGGCTCTTCAGCGATACCAACACACTCAGTGCATTTCTCTGGATCGATTACATAGATAGTATCACCCTCACTAATCGCTTCGTTTTTGCACTCTGTCTCGCAAGCGCCACAACTGATACACTCTTCGGTAATCTTATGGGCCACTTTCCAACCTCCTTATTCATTATAGTTAGCTATAGTAGTTAACCTACAACAAGCAATCTAAGAGAGTTTCTTACTGATCTCGCCTATCACCTCCTTTAGCCCTATCGAGCGTCTGGCTCAACAGCAAACTTCTCCCTCATAGCAAGAGCAACATGCTCAGGAACCAGGTCATCAATGTAGCCCCCAAGCTTACAAGCCTCCTTGATAAGGCTCGAGCTAACGAATTGATACTCCAGGTTGGTCATAAAACAGACCAGCTCCATGTCTGGTGCAAGTTTCTTGTTCATTAATGCCATCTCGAATTCCCTTTCGAAGTCGGAGCTCACTCTCAAACCACGCACCAGAGCCTTGGCATTCATCTTCTTGGCGAAATCCACAGTGAGCCCGGAGTAAGACTCTACGCGAATGTTAGGCAAGTACGCCAGAGCCTTCCTCATCAGCTCTACTCTTTCTTCCGTAGTGAATAGCAGATGCTTTGGCGGGATATCATAGACCGCAACAACCACCTGCTCAAAAAGGGAGGCTGCCCTCGCTGCAATATCAACATGTCCATTGGTTACAGGGTCAAAACTACCCGGGTAAAGCGCAATACTCAAAATGAACCCTCCTTATTAATATGCCGAGATTTCGCCATAATACAAGAGGAAATTTCCACAGGCTGAACTTAGCAAGGAGTAGTAAGAGTACTTTAATGAGAACCAAAAACGAGCACTCCGGCTCAGCGCCTCTATGACCAAAGAGTCTTTAGCCGTATGCAAGCCAGTAACAGGGGTCATCTCTGTGGCTATCGATTCCAATGTGAGAAGAGTGCTCCTCGAATTATGTCGTAGAGATGAGGGCAAGAAACCCCTTTTGACGATTCACCTTATTCCCTCTTCTCCTTTGCTGTAATAAAGCGCATTCTTAAAAGCAAACCTAGTGCTAACATTATAAGGAGAATTCCGCTATAGTCAAGTACACCTGCTAACATTATATCATATCATCACAAGGCTTTCCGCTTAGTTCTCCGTAGAAATCCGACACTCATCCTCCTTCCTGAGTGGTGTGTTCATTCTTAATCCCATGTGGGGTCGGTGGTAGTGATAACGTTCCAGGAACAATTCTACCATCTTCTGACACTCCGGCAAATCTTG
>JAUWRG010000036.1 GCA_030610655.1 Dehalococcoidia bacterium | reverse complement strand
AGACCCGCTATCGAGGATTAGAGAAGAACACTGTGCAGGTATACAGTCTCATGGCGCTGGGGAATCTGTACCAGGTCAGACATCAATTGGCGAAAACGTAGGAGACGTGTGCTTGAACCTGTCCGAAGGGACAGATCAGGTAGAAACACCGTAGCAAAACCAGTGAAATCAGGCTGATCGAATGACTTCACAACCTTGAGAAGCACCCGGAAAGTCGGGAAAAACATCCGGGAAGCCGAAGGGATTTTGGGGATAAGCTTGTTCAGAGGTTCCTATACAGAATGAATTCTGCATATCCCAATAGTTCATGCCTTTTGCGAAACTTGTATCCTATCATATTAGAACATTTGCCACAGTAGCCGTCAAGCATGTCCCTATATTACCTCCCCACCAGAACCACTTCCCTCTCCAGAGTTGCGATTACATTCCGCACGGGCACTTGTTTGGCTACTGCGGCGTTCTTGCGTTGCTCGTTTGCCTCCCTGATATTTATACCTAGATGAGTTTCGACTCTCATATGTAAACCGGACCTAATTTGAAGCCGCCCCGTGCGGTTGGAGTTCATCGAGTTGTTAGACGGCCCATATTCATGATCGTTTTTCGATATATTGCATGCCTTGGATACCTTTGAAATCCGAGTCTTGTGTCCACAGCGTGGCGTCGTATGACCGAGCTGTAGCCAGCATGACACTGTCAGCCAATGGTAGGTTCATTTCCAGAGAGATTTTGGCCGAACTCAAAGCGATAGCGGTATCTAAATTGACTACCATCCCCTGTTGCATAGTCGCTAAAGCTTGCAGGGCTGCGCTTTCTCCTCTTTGTTGAACTACTCGCTTGAATACTTCGTACATACTGATAGATGGTACTAACAGTTCTTGAACGTTTTCAATGGCTGGTGCAAAGAAGTCGGCATTCGGGGCATCAGCGAAATACTCGAGCCAACCCGAAGAATCGACCACATTCATACTCGATCAGGCTCCCGTTCCACTGTAGTTTCAATACCTTTGAGAAAACCTCGAGTTTGTTTGATTGGCTTGACCGGAATAAGTTCAATGCGATCTTCGTATTGGATGACTTGAATCTTCTGCCCGGGCTCCAGACCTAGTGATTTTCGAATTGCACGGGGAATGACCACTTGAAACTTTGGTGAAACCTTTACTTGATTCATACGATTCTCCGATCGATCATATTTCCGTAATACGTATACTCATCTTACCGCAAAACCGCATGATATGCAACTAATTACTGTGTGCTGCCTAACTATTATACAGAAAAATCTCTATATATGGAGGAGCCCCTCATTATCTCCCCGCCAGAACCACCTCCCTCTCCAAAGTTACGATTACATTCCGCCATCTATTGACTCAGCTTCATCTACATAGTCTCCTTTCGATAACCTATCCTACCTCATTTTTGTGCGTCAAGCTAAACTAGCAGCTATGGTATAATGCAAAAGAAAAGGCCTCGCATAGCCCAGGTATTCGGGTAAAAAGTTAGTAAGAAGCAAGTCTACTCGGGTGTTTGCATTCGCAGTTGGGCAGAGCAGGAGGAGATGTTTGCATATTGTCCATTTGAGCCTGACCAACTTTCGCAATTATGAGCGCCTTGAGCTCGACCTTCCACCTCACCTGACGGTGCTTCAGGGTGATAATGCCCAAGGAAAGACCAACCTCCTTGAGGCAATCTACCTTCTAGCAACTTCCAAATCTCATCGCGCCACTACGGAACGGGAGCTGCTCAACTGGTCCGTCCCAAAGGAGGGGCTCGAAGTTGCCCGCCTTCTGGCCCAAGTTCAAAAAGGGAGCGGGACCATTCAAGTGGAGATCGCCCTTATGGGTACATATCCTGGAGTCGGGACGGTTTTATCCTCGACGGAGTCGCTTGAGGCTAGGCTTGTTCAAAAGCGGATCAAGATAAATGGCATCAACCGCCGCGCCATTGACCTCATTGGTCAGGTGAATGTAGTGCTCTTTAGTGCCCAAGACATCGACCTCATTGCCGGGGCCCCGTCCCTTCGCCGCCGTTACTTAGACCTGACCAACTCCCAGGTCAATTCTCGATATCTCCGCACCCTCCAGCAATACAGCAAGGTTATCACTCAGCGAAATCACCTCCTCAGATTGATCGGGGAGCACCGCGCTCAATGGGACCAGCTTGATTTTTGGGACAAGGAACTTGTAGAACACGGCTCCTATATTATAGATGCACGCCAGCTTATGGTGGCTGAGCTTGAAGAGCTGGCCCAACCCATCCATCACCAGCTAACCACGGGACGAGAGAGGCTAAGAGTGACTTACTTGCCCAGCGTCGGTGCAACAGAGTTCCATGACAGGCTGCAACAGGTTCGACAAAGGGAGGTCGCTCAGGGGATGTCCCTGGTTGGTCCACATCGGGATAACCTCAGCTTCCTGGTAAATGATGTAGATATGAATATATACGGCTCCCGAGGGCAGCAGCGCACTATCGCCCTTTCGCTGAAGCTTGCCGAGGCAAGATTTATGCGCTTCAAAACAGGCAATGCGCCCATCCTTCTCCTCGACGATGTGCTCTCAGAGCTCGACCTGACACGGCGTTATCACCTGCTAGACTTCGTTACCTCATACCAGCAGGTGATAATTACCACAACAGACCTTGACTGTTTTACACCCGCCTTTTTAGCCCAAGCATCGCTTTTCCAAATCAGTGAAGGGAGAGTGACGCCTCTCTAACCATGCCTTAGAGAAAGAGTCCCCCGATATAATCGGGGGCGGGGGCCTCTCCGACCTGTCGGAGCAGACCTACATCTCAGGGCGGGTGGGACCATATGTCACTTTGAGGGACCCTGAGTGAAACGAAGGGGCTAGAAGAATCTGCCGCTCCCCCCACCGAGATTCTTCGCCGGAGCCTGCCCTGAGCGCCATGAGATTCTTCCCCTTCACTTTGTGCAGGGTCAGAATGACAGTAAGTGAAGGGTTCAGGGTCAGAATGACAAGAAGCCGAAGGGGCTCAGAATGACAATATAGCTCTGGCGGGCGTCTGGGGATGTCGACGTTCTACTTGTCATTGCGAGAGCGGCAGCGACGAAGCAATCTCAGGGAGGGGGAAAATGGCAAGCATGACATTTCTTTGCTCCGCTCGCAAAAACGCCAACACCTTGCTCAATAAGGCACTGTAAGACTTTATTTAAGGTTGCAAGCTGTGGACGAAACCACCATAATACCGCCAGATAGGCACTAAATTGCAGGGGGTTGTAAATGGCCGAACTCAGAGAAGAGATTGAAAAAGCGGCACGCCTGCTCATGGAGTCGAAGTACGTAGTGGTGCTGGTGGGAGCGGGGATGAGCGTGGAGAGTGGCATTCCTCCTTTCCGCGGTCCCGGTGGATTATGGACCAAGTATGGCGAGCCCGATATGCGGGGCTATGACCGCTTCCTCGCCGACCCAAAGGGGTGGTGGGAGTCCATCCTCAAAAGAGAAGGCTATGCTAGCGAGCTGGTAGATGGAATTGCGCAGGCAAAACCCAACCAGGGGCACTATGCCCTAGCTGAGCTAGAGGAGATGGGTATACTGAAATATATCATTACCCAGAATGTAGACAATTTGCACTATGCCGCTGGGAGCAAGAACATAGCCGAGATCCACGGCAACATACTCAAGCTGCGATGCGTGTCCTGCGGCCATCGATTTGAGCGAGGTGAAATCAGTGTGGAAATGCTCTCACCCCTCTGTCCCGATTGTGGATGGTTTATAAAGACCGATCCACCTGAGACAAAGTATGAGAACCTATTTTCGTAGCAAAAAGCCCTGAGTCCTCACTCGGGGCACAAGACTCAGCATCGACAATCCGCCGACGGCGTCTTTAAACTCCCCCAACTGTTTTACCGCAGCACGGCCACATAGCTATCCAACGGCACTCCCAGCGAATCGGCAACCGGTTTGCATTTCGCCTTGAGACAATAAATCACCCTTCCATCGCTGGGCAGTTCCGTCAGTGTTTCATAGTATCCCATGCCCTTTGCCAATATCAAGTCGGCAGATTGGAACTCCCTCTTGAACTGGGCGGAGGCCAAGGAGAAAAGCACCCCTGGCGTGGCGGTGCCGGTTGTTATCACTGCATCAAACTCCCCTTCCAGCCCAGTCCTTCTCAGATCTTCTAGGGTGAGATCATTCTGAACTGGAGATTCCTTAACCACGTAAGTAACCGTTGCAAACCTCCCCATCCACTGTGCCAAAGGTAGATCGAAAAACACCTCTCCGGCATTATCAGCCAAGAAAAGAACTCCTTTCGCGTCCTTGAGCTTTTCCTCAAAGCGGCTGGAGTCATCGAGCGAAAACTTCACCGTCCCCCTCATATCCTCCCTAATGGTATCGAAATCCCTGAAGAAGTCTATGGCATTCCCCAGAGCAGAGAGCGCCAGATAGCCTTTGAAGTCTTCAGTGTACGTGGAGCTTATCTCTTCGAATAACTCTCTGGATATTCTCATCTCCTCATCCTTCATATCTCTGTAAGGGTCGGGGGTTCCTGTTATCTCCTTTATTGCCCGGTGAATCTTCATGGCAATAGCTATAGATATCTCATCGTAGGAGAAATTATCATCGACGATTTTTAGCCCTTCAGTTATCGCTTCCGCCCTTAAGCTCTCATCGCTTGTCGATAGCTCTGCCACCTGACGAACCATGCGGCCCAGACATTGGTAGCATTCACTGGCAACTTTCACTCAGCGTCCTCCATGCCACAATTAACAGGATTCGATCTAGCGATTCTCGTGCGGAAAACCACCTCGAGGCAAGACGATACAAGCTGGCTACGCTGCCCCACTCACTCGCTTCTATCTGGAGTATAACGGGCTATCATTTTAATCGTCAACTCGCACGAGTCAAAGGTTGAATAATTCTGATTGCAACCTTGATTTTGAGGGTATTTATAGTTGCCCAATTCATTGGGCAATTGTGCCTGATGCTGCAACGCAGGTATCAATCAGGCAACTATATTTTTCAACAGCCTTACGAATAACATCAGCCTTGTCCCTCGTGTAGAGCACAGTAGTCTGAGGGGTTCGGAAAGAAGACAAGACAGGGTAGGCACCTTCTCCAAGGGGATGAGGCAGAGGCCCGCCCATAATGCTTATGTGACCCTTCTCTGCTCTACATCCAAGGCACTTCACCTGCTCCAGCGGAAGACCCAGAGTTTGAGATATTCTTTCGGCCAGTGCGCTATCCGAGCTAGCCCTGAAGATGGGACAGCCGCTGCAGTATAGCCCGCACGGAGCAACAAGCTCAGCGTTATTGTCATCGCTCATTTCTTAGCCTCCTTTCCTAGCTATTTCAGCACCACCTACCCTTATCTACGGCCAATGGGAGACCACAACAGTAATAGCGCGAGGCTTTAGCCTCGCTATGAGAGGGCCCCGACGTGTCGGGGCGCTACATTAGGTGTACCTGCAGAAGGCAATATCATTAAACAACTAATTATGCTAACTGAGGGGGTCTTTTCTAAAACCGACACATGTTGCCAGTAAGGTTCAGAGTACTCAATGCAAATCTAAAGCCAGTAGACCTTCCTTTGCTTCTTAAAATAAAAGCCCGCTAGCAAGCCCAAGAGCAGGCCTCCAAGGTGAGCCTGCCATGCTATTCCTGGCCAGAAGGAGATTACCAAAAAGCCTCCGATGATAGCTATCCAAAGAGGGATAGGAACCGGGATGGGAAATACAAAAACCTTAGTTTTTGGCACTATCACCACCAGCGCCCCACCAAGGGCGAAGATGGCTCCCGACGCTCCCACTGCAATCGAAAAAGCAGGGCCTAGCAAGATGTAGAAGACATTCCCAATTATCCCGCCAACAAAATACACAATGAGAAATCTCGTCTCCCCAACCAGCCTGCCCAGATAGCTTCCAAAGAAAAACAGGGTTAGCATGTTGAACATGACATGAAATATGCCGGCATGGACAAACAGGTTAGTCAAAACAGTCCATGGCCGTTGCAGCAAGGCCGCAGGTTGCAAGCCAAGGTAATAATATACGAGGCTCGGATTTACTAGAGTAACTATGAATATCACAATATTTATGCCGATTATGAGCCACAGGGAGTTCAAACTAAAACCTCTATAACCTCTCACCTATTTCCTCGCTTCGCTCAAGATTTTGCGTCTTTATTGCTCTCGCAACCATAAGTATAACACGTCGACAGAGCCAATTCTAATGTTTTATTGGAGAAGTGAGGAGTCCAGAGAGGTCTCCCCCTGGTGGGGGGCTGGGGCAACCATCGTTCAACCTGTCATTGCGAGGAGCGTTAGCGACGAAGCAATCTCTGGGCGGAGGCGTGAAGTGAATAAATCACCCTCCTCTGGGAGGAGGTCCGATTCATAGGACTCCGATCTGTCGGAGGAGTTAGAGGGAGTTTAAAAAGGGGTGTCCCCCAGTAATACACTGGGCGGGTGGGCGGGTCAAAACAACGGGGACAGAGGAGCAGGTCACCTTTATATTTTGGTCTGATAGAGGTAGAATAGCAATCACTAGCTGTGTCATGACGGTAGTGTTATAACGATGGCTCTAAACAAAGACAAAAGAATGGCTGAGGAACAGGCTGAATTCAAACAGCAAACGAAGCAAATTCTAAAAAGGTTCGGTAGAAAAAGGTCAAATCTTATCCCCATTTTGCAGAAGGTTCAGGGCAAGCTTGGCTATCTTCCCCGGGAAGCCATGCTGGAGATCGCCGAATTCCTCAATATGCCAGACATTGATGTCTACAGCGTCGTAACCTTCTACAATCAATTCCGCCTCAACCCTCCGGGTAAGCACTCGATAAGAGTATGCTTAGGCACAGCCTGCCATATGAAAGGAGGCTACATCACCCTGGATGCCTGGAAGAGAAGGCTGGAAATCGAACCCAGCGAGACCACCCCTGACCGTGAATTTGACCTGGATACTGTTGCCTGTGTGGGCTGCTGCACCATGGCGCCGGTAACCGTTGTGGATAATAAGCCACAAGGTAAAGTTGAACCTACCAAAGTAGATGGTCTATTACTCGGCTTTGAACTTGAGAGGAAAAAGCAAAAGCCCGGAGGGCAATTGCCGACCGATGAAGCATGAGATTACGCCGTGCCAGATACCGTTCGTGGTGAGCCCGTCGAACCATGAACGGCCCTTCGGTGAACTCAGGACAGGCCCTTCGATGAACTCAGGACGAACGGAATAGAGAAGGAGAGCCAGTGAAAGCAGCCGAACTGCCGACCATAGTCTCCACCTTTCGAGACATAAAGGACCGTGCCGAATCCCACTGGAGAGAGCTCCGGGATAATAGCAAAGCAGTGATTATGGTGGGTACAGCCACCTGCGGTCGCGCAGCCGGGGCTATGGAAGTGCTCAAGGCACTGAGAGACGAGGTCAAAAAGCGTAATCTGGATTGCCCCGTAATCGAGGTCGGCTGTATGGGTCACTGCTACTCCGAACCAAATGTTACCATAACCAAGCCAGGCTATCCTCCGATCTGCTACGCCCATGTCAATCCAGTAATAGCTGAAAGACTAATCAAAGAGTTTATACTCGGTGATGACCCTTGTCTTGAATTTGTCCTCGCCGCTGCGGAAGAGAATGACCTCGTCCCCAGCTTTTCCGATTTCCCTCGAGCACAATATGAGAAGAAGGTTGTCCTGAAAAACTGCGGTCAAATCGACCCACAGCAGATAGAGCACTATATTGCCCATGGAGGCTACGCAGCCCTATCGAAAGCGCTCCAGATGCGGCCAGAGGACATCATAGATGAGGTGAAAAGGTCGGGGCTGAGGGGCAGGGGTGGTGCTGGCTTTCCTACCGGGCAGAAATGGGAGACCTGCCGTTATGCCGCGGGCAGGTCGAAATACATCATCTGCAATGGAGACGAGGGTGACCCCGGGGCTTTTATGGACCGTGCCATCATTGAGAGCGACCCACACTCGGTACTGGAGGGCATGATAATCGCCGGTTATGCCGTCGGCGCCCGATATGGGTACATCTACGTTCGTGCCGAGTATCCTCTAGCAGTACATCGAGCAGAGATTGCCCTACGCCAGGCACAAAAGCTAAACCTCCTTGGTAAGAACATCCTTGGAAGCGATTTCAGCTTTGACATCAAGACATTTCAGGGCTCAGGGGCTTTTGTTTGTGGCGAGGAGACGGCCCTTATCGAGTCGCTAGAGGGAAAACCCGGCCTCCCCTATAATCGCCCCCCTTATCCAGCAACCAGAGGTCTAAATGGAAAACCAACGGTTATCAATAATGTGAAGACCCTGGCCTCGATATGCCACATAATTGAGAATGGGGCTGAGTGGTTTGCCAGCATTGGCACGGATGGAAGTAAAGGCACTGCCGTTTTTGCTTTGGCCGGCAAGGTGGTTAATACCGGCCTGGCGGAGGTACCAATGGGCACCACCCTGCGCCAGGTTATTTTCGATGTTGGCAGTGGGATACCGAATGGCAAGCGTTTCAAGGCAGTGCAGATAGGAGGCCCCTCCGGCGGCTGCCTACCTGAATCCGCCTTGGATTTGCCAATTGACTTCGACTCCCTGACAGATGCTGGGGCAATGATGGGCTCAGGTGGCATGATAGTGCTTGATGAGGACGACTGCATGGTGGAGATAGCTCGCTACTTCCTCGAATTCACCCAGCGGGAGTCCTGTGGCAAATGTACTTTCTGCCGGCTGGGAACGAAGCAAATGTTGGAAGTTTTGGACGAGATTACCAAGGGCAAGGGGAGAATCGAAGACATCGACATGCTCATGGAGCTGGCACAAGACATAAAAGCAGGCTCCCTCTGTGGGCTGGGAAAGACTGCACCCAATCCAGTATTGACCACCCTGCGTCACTTCAGAGATGAATATGAGGCTCATATCCTGGAGGGGCGCTGCCCGGCGCTCATGTGCGCCGACCTCATCACCTATTACATAATCCCCGAGAAATGCGAGCGCTCGTGTGATGCCTGTGTCGGGACTTGCACCGTGGAAGCAATATCCCCCAATAAGCAGAGAATCAAGGTCATCGACCAGGAAAAGTGTGTCAAGTGTGGTACCTGTCTCACTGCCTGCCCTCCCCAATACAACGCTGTGATCAAAGTGTCACCCCCCAGTGAG
The DNA here is from genome assembly GCA_030610655.1 of Dehalococcoidia bacterium. GTDB lineage: Bacteria > Chloroflexota > Dehalococcoidia > E44-bin15 > E44-bin15 > DAOUVR01. The sequence goes on along the minus strand of JAUWRG010000036.1, from coordinate 9,470 downwards.
GTGCCAGCCCCTAAAAAGGGAAAAACAAGGAAATGAAGACTGTATCTCTGACCATTGACGGCAACAAAGTAACAGCGTCTGAAGGCGACAAAGTCCTGTGGGCTGCGCTGGACAACGGCATTTACATCCCCAATCTGTGCGCTCTCCGCGATGCCGCAGAACCTGCCGCCGCCTGCCGCCTATGCTTTATCGAAGTGGAAGGTTGTAGTAAGCCGGTCACTGCATGCACCGAACCGGTCCAGGAAGGTATGGTGGTAAATACTAAAGGCGCTAATGCTTTGAGGCTAGCCCGCACCGGCTTCGAGTTGCTCATGGCCAGCCACCCGGTGGACTGTGCCCACTGCGCCAGCAACGGCGTTTGTGAGCTGCAAATAATAGCCCGCCACCTGAGTATCAAGCTCAAATCGAAGCGATTCAGGAAATTGTTGCGGGAATTACCGATTGATTCCAGCAGTCCCGAGTTTGTCTACGACCCGAATAAGTGCGTGCTCTGTGGCAGGTGTGTCTGGATATGTCGGGAGCGTTTGGGTATAGGGGCCCTCGGTTTTGCTTACCGTGGCTTCAAGAGGATGGTCACTACATTCGGCGGCGAGCCGATTGCTGAATCTAGTTGCCACGGCTGTGACGAATGCGTTCTTGCCTGCCCCACCGGCGCCCTGACCCTTAAGGACCAACACGGCGGCGTCAGTAGAGCCCAAAGGCAAAAAGACCCACAGCCGACAGCGCCGTGAGAACCGGAGAAAGGTGACTACATTTATCCATGCCTCATTGTATTCAATTGTGCTATACTCATAGTCGGGAGTAAGTCAGCACATGGGATAGAGGAACAATGTCACCGGAAACACCCTCACTTATTGACAATTTTCCACCAAATATTCTATTGGCAACTCTGCAAGAGTTATTGCCGCAGACTACTTCGTGGGATATTGCTACAGGAACCTTCGATATCGGCTCTTTGCTAGCTCTAGACAAATTGTGGTTGCCTATTAAGCCTATCCGAATTCTCATGGGCGACGAAACGACCCGCCGAACGCGCAGGGAGCTTCTAAATGCTACGAGCGGGCAGGCAGACGAAGGCGCAGGACGCCGTGTTTTAGGCCGTTGTGGAGCTAGTGAGGAATAGGTTAACCAAGGCAAGGAGCGTATAATGTTCTTAAGGAGGCAAATCCGATGAAGGTTTCGGAAATGTCAGTAGAGGAGCTTAAGCAGCTTATTGACCAGGTTGTGGAACAGAAGCTAGAGGAAATCCTCGGCGATCCAGATTGGGGCATGGAACTAAAGGAGGAGGTTAAGGAAAGGCTCAGAAGAACCTCCAAAGCAGAGAGAGGCATTCCAGCTTCAGAAGTTGCCAAAAGGTCAGGCCTGGTCTGGTAATGGGATACCAAGTAGAGTTCCATGCCGAGGCTGAAACTGACCTGGCGAGGCTGGACTCAAAGGTTAGGGAGCGCATTTTCAAGAAGGCAAAATGGCTTTCAGAGAACTTTGAAAGTATTACTCCAGACCCCCTTTCCGGTGAATTTAAGGGCTATTTCAAGCTTCGTATTGGAGACTACCGGGCTCTTTATTCTGCCAACCCAAAATCAAAGCTTATCCTTATTCACCTTGTAGGACATCGGAAGGAAATTTATAGGTAGGTGGCAGAAGTCCACTTAGTCGTCTTTGAATCCATCGGGTCAACTGAAGAAGAGTCGCTTGAGGTCTACCAAGCTGTTATGGAGCTGGTGAAGAACCGCCTGGTAAAGGCAAAAAGCGTATAAAATCCGTATAATATTCCAAGCAAATGGGTTAGAGGCTATTTTGGGCTTTTAGGTAGAAACTGTCGATGCCTAGATTCCCCATAACCGAAAGTGAATGTAATAACATCATCGCTCTACCCAAGCGGGTTAGAGCTAATATCTCCTGGGTCCCAAAAAACAAATCATGGGTCACTTGCAAAATGCCTGTGGCAGGTGCGTCTGGATATGTCGGGAGCGTTTGGGTATAGGGGCCCTTGGTTTTGCCTACCGCGGCTTCCGGCGGATAGTTACCACATTCGGCGGCGAGCCGATTGCTGAATCTAGTTGCCACGGCTGTGACGAATGCGTTCTTGCCTGTGTCCCACCGGCGCCCTGACCCTTAAGGACCAACACGATACCGCTAAACGCGCCCAGAAGGGGAAAAAGGGACTAGCAGCAGCACCATGAGAATTACCAGTTTGTCATTTTACGGGATATTGAAGGGGCTATAAAAGTAGCCGACTGCCTCGGGCTGTATGCGATTGCCAAATAACGGCCGAAGGCGGATTTCCTTATTCCGCCAGTACATCTTGAGCTCAGCGTCCATGGTAAGCTTGTCCACGGGAAGCAAGATAACAGGGCTACGGCGGAAGAGTCTCTCGGCGGCTTCGTAAAGAATCCCATGAATCAGTTCCAAATCATCCATTGTTGCCATCAATCGGTCCAGTCCGGTGACCTTTAGTCGCCTAGGTAAATTCTCTCCACCCTCCAATTGCCGAAGAAACTGAAGGATGCTCATTACCTCGGAGGTATCCTCGTAGCGATGACCGATGAGTTCTCTTTCTACTAGATTGTAGCCTGCCTTTAATGCTTCCATGATCTGCCCATTACACCAGTCGCCGTTGCCCAGTTCCCACCGCTTCAGCATGTTCTCGAAGCCGATCGTAATTCTTCACTCCGGTTTTTTTATAGAGTAAATCCAGCACCTGTGTCAGCCCATCACGCTGCCATCGCTCCAGATCAGGGCGGATATCCATACCGCTTTCGAGAACAGCGTACAGGTAATGGATGATGTCAATTAGCGGTAGAGGGCGGCTTCTCTCCATTTCCTTCTCGATGAATTCGAGACGCTTTGATGGTGGGGTTGGCACTACAGCTCGCCCCTTGCGCTCTTCGAGGTAGTTGCGGCGGTTGAACTCCTCCAAGCCGATTCCACCACCGGTGGTTAATCGCTTGCGCAGGTTATCCCAGGTGAGCCCTCTTTCCCCGGCGATGTAGAGGAGGTAGAGTTGGGTGATTTCATCAAGCCCAGCAGGCAAAAGCCTAAGCTCATAGGACTTGATGAGTGAGTCCACCATGCCCTCGATCTCGTCCACAGCTTTTTCTATGTCCACGGGTTGACCACCCTGCATCACATTGGGCCAGTTTTTGGAATAGACCTCCAGGCAGCGCCCCATGGCGATAACGAACAGGTCTGAGTCGCTGATGCGCCGTCCCGAGCGCCGGATAGTCCCCACCGTCTCCTCAACCTTGGCGTGAATTTCGTCCTTCAATGTCTCCCAGGCAACGCTTCTGGATTCCTCCACGCGCTTGCGGCAGACAAAAGGTATATCATACCCTATGTTCCCAGGCTCTCCGTGAACTCCAGTTCGGCCCTCTGAACTTACAGGATACACGCTAACTACATAGAAGTTTGCTTCAACCAAGCTCTGTAGCACTGATTTCCACGCCCACGGTTCTTTGTGGTGAAAGGTGAAGACAAACAAACCATTATCTCGCAGGACTCTGTAAGATTCCTTAAATGAGCGTGTCAAGCCTTGGAAGAAAAATTCCTTCGCTGCCCTATCCGCTTCACCAGGTTCCTTGCAGCTATTGTGCCGAGCTTTGTTCTTGACTATCTCCCTGGCCCTTGGTGAAATCTCAGGCTCAAACGCTGCATACCTGTCTCGGAGGCCAACACGCAGCCAGACATGGAAGAAGTCGGCCAGCTCTGAATACATAACATTATCGCAATAGGGCGGGTCGGTAATAATTGCATCCACCCGGCTATCTAAGAAAGTCAGATCCTCAGCGGTGTCTGCCTTTAGCACAGTATTGTGAGCGTCCTCTAGCTGCTTACCTACGATACCTATAGCTGGATCACCGATGTTCTTTCGCTGAGGATTGTATAGGGACTCCAACTCATATGGCGATGTGGAATACCTTTTTGCCTTCAAAGTCTTGGCATAGTACTTTAGGAAGGTCCCACGTCCTAACTTAGCGCCCCAGACGTTGTTTTCAACAGGCATGTCTATGGGGTGAAACGCGTGTAGTCCAAAAAGTGGCTCCAGCTTCTGTGCCTGAAAATTGTATTTGCAAAACATATTATTGGCATTGAGGCAATCGGAAAAGGTAACGATCATATATTCGCTTATATTCTCATCCTCAATCCTTAGTATCTCCTCCAGCAGCAGCGACAGGCACAGGAGTTGACGCTCATTGAACATCTGGTAAAAGTATTTGTAGCCATAGTTGATAGGCCTGGGATCGCTGCGTCCCTCCTCCGGAATTTTAGTTCTTGGGAAAGGAAGCTCATCCTTCAGGCGCTGGAACTCGGCCCTTGCCTCCTCATAAAGAGCTCTGTCGTTGCTAGTGACTCGCTTATAACCACGACCGCAAATGGGGCAATAATACTCCAGGGCGAACATCTCGGCATCGGGTGGTCCTTCTCGCCGCTGGATAGCCTTAAGGATTTGCTCCTTCTGACCGCAAGCGGGGCAGGTGAACTTACCGCCGCCGGCGTAGCCCTCCGAGGGCGTGTACTTAAAGCCACATTCCGGGCACTCTACACAATCGCTAACTGAAGAAACATTGGCCGTGATATGATAGCACTGGGGACAGAAGACAGTATGTTTATCGTTGTCTTTGCCCTTCTTGGTAGCGATTCGAAAAGAAGGGAAGAGCTTCACTTCCTCGCCACAGGCAAGGCAGGGCACCTTCTTCACCCAGAAGACATACATGATGTCCGCTTCATGGCCCTTGGGGCAGTTTGTTTTGTAATAGCCCTTTATCTTGGGGGCAATGGTCTTCTCTAGGTGCTTGAAGGCAGCGTCCAAGGCTTCAAAGTCTATCGGGTCTATCTCTTTTTTGGTAACGAACCAGGCTACTGGATTCAGGTCAATGCCGATTACCTTGCAGCCCAAACGCAGGGCTTCCACTACCGTGGTGCCCCCGCCCATAAAGGGGTCCAAGACTACAGGCGGGTTGCCTTCCCCCTTTTTCAGCTCGTTCTTGCTATAGAAACGACTCCATAATCGGCGTTCGTTCTCCTCTGAAGAGAGGGAATCGTCCCACTCGGTGAATGCAGCCAGGATCAGCATGCGGAAGACGCTGCCAAGACGTCTGGCCCACCACTTGTGAATCTGGTAGATGGGCTTCTTTGCATTGCCTTCCTTCTCGGCTATAGCATTGAGCCCTTCTATGGGTAGGTCTTTCTCAATATAACGCATGGTTGATGCTCACCTCTTGTAGATGTCACCCCGGGGACCGATGGCATGCACAATAAGCAATTGTTGCTCTGAGTCCACCTCATAGACTGCTCTCATTTCCCCGATGCGAAGACTGAGCAGTCCTTCCAGTTCGCCTCTGAGTCTCTTCCCCCTCAAGGGGTTTGCTTTAGCCTTTTCCAACTCCTTTATAATGCGACGCTTCATCTGCGGGGTAAGCCTTTCCAGAGTCTTGGCAGCTTCCCTGCTTAAAATGATCTCATACATTCAACCTTGCCTTGAGTTCTTCTAGGGAGACAAAATCTTCTTTTCGTCCCTCAGCCCAGGCTTTGCGGGACTCCCTTATTTGCCGGGATATTTCGCTATTCCCTAAAACCTCCGCTGTTGCCTCCCATTCCTCCCTCTCCCTGAGATAGGCAGCAAAATCGGCTAGAGCCTTGATCCTCTCCTCGGAAAGGGTTTTTACCTCTTCCAGCAGCTTATTCTTGTAGCTACCGGTTTTAGACATGATTCGTCACCTCCTCAAGCGTATTAAAGGCACCAAACATTCCATAAGCGATATGCCACCATGGGCTATATCCGACTGTTTGCCAGGAGCGCTCCAGTAATAACGTCCTCGCACATAACAGCCTCTATCATCAAATAGCACATAGGGCTGATCTCTGGACAAGCTACGCAGAGCTTCAAAATCTTCGTCCTTTCCGCCATTGAACAAAATTCCACGTTGGGCTTTGAATAGCTTAAGCAGAACCTTGCGATTGGAAACCGGCGCATTCCAAAATAGCGCAGCCGACGGAACGTACATATAGCCATGGTCTGAAGTTAGTACCACCTCTTCTGTTTCCAGAAGATTGAGAACCTTAAGAAGAGCTTCCTCCGTGCGCTGTAAGGCAAAAGAAGGGGTAACCCCCTTGCCCTTCATCGGATGCAATAGCTCATCGGGGAAGGAAAGCCAGACAAGAGACTTTGGCCCTTCCAAAAACTCAGGGACATTGCCCGATCTGATGGTACGAAAAGTGAATCCATGCCACTTCTTTGGCATAGCTCCGGCACTGGCTACTCCAAATACGTCATGGAAGAAGCTCTGCGTTGTTGAGGGCACGCTAGATAAAGCGTAAGAATAATGGGTAACCTCAAATCCGTTATCTTTGAGACGTGGCATCAACCAATTGGCCTCTCTCAATGAAAGGCCATCCAGAACAACGACCGACGAGTCGTATGAATCAAATTCCTGCGTCCGATCTTGAGAAGTTATCCGCTCCAATAAAAGCTGATAGATTTCAAAATAGGTATCCCTGAGAAATTCCTCTAGGTGGTTGCTTTCCCGCTCCTTTTCGGCGTAGAACACATCTAGACCACCTAGAGCATCAGATGTCCATAACTCGTTTAACGCTTCAAAAAGTACCTCGATGGGATCCTCTCGGCTGAGAAGCTGAGCGGCGAGACTACTCAGATTCATGCTTCTCTACCTCAAGTGTAGCCTTGATGGTGCCTTCTGAAGGAAGTGGCAGCTTGCCCAACAGCTTCATCACCTCATCTTTAGCTATAGGCTGTGGCATAATTAGCCTTAGTGATAATTCAACGTGGCTGATGCCGCTCTTGCTTTTGAAATCGGTTAGCAGTTCTTCCAGGTTACGTGCCTCCTCCAATCCCATTCCCCGAAGGGATATGTTCATGCCAACGACCCTGTCGCCTGAAGAGAGGCGGCCCTCCAATTCGGTAATCATCTTAAAAGGGGTTGTATGCTCCTCGCTGGTGATCCGAACCTTCTCCACTTCACCCACGGTCTCATTTACCTCCAAAAGAGCGCCCCCGGATTGAGACACCGATACGTACCCCGGTCCTTCTTTCCCACGCATTTCTTCTTCAGATCCCTTCCCCAGTAGAATGACTACCTCAGGAGGAGACGAGGGTCCATATTGCGCCAAATACATGCGCATCTCATCCAGGACTTCAGGTGGTGGATTGTTTTTGTCATATAAGCGCTTCCCTAGATCCAGCACGATTTCACCAGTATCGCACAGGCTGCGCACTCGCGAGGGCAAAGTTCCGATATTCAAAAGAAGCGGTTTGCCTGCTTGCTTCATAAAAATGCTTTTTAGTTCATCGAACCTTCTACCTTGCTCTTTGGCTTCATCCAGTTCAGCTATAATAGCCTCGTCCACAACCTCTGTGCTGGCAGCATTCATAACCTTGTCTGCGATGTCTTCCGTACTCAGCGCACACTCTATTGGGCGGAAATGCACTTGGGCCCCCTTGCCACTCGCCTTCATCCACTCAGCGTAAGCTTGTCTTACCCGTTCACGTAGTTCATCCTCTTGCTGCTGGCGGTACTCGGCAAGTGCTTTCTTTTTGTTAGTCCCAACCTCCTGGTCCATAACCTCACACACTAATATGCGCTGCGCCCTGATCAGTAATTCCTCGCTTTGTGCCAGGTCACCACCTGCTTTGGGGCGAATTAAGATAACTGTATTCCTCCATTCGCGACCATGCAAGATTTTATCCCGTATTTCATCGCTGTCGACAAACCTAGTCGATACCACCACCCTGAGATGGCGGTTATCAGGAATTTCGACATCCAACGGGTAAATACTTACCTCCATACCTTTAAGAAAGCCCTTAATCACCTTAGCCAGTTTCTCCCTAGCAGCCTTGGGGTCTTCAGCAAGCTGCCGCTCAGCCCGGGAGTTGATACTAACAGGCAGGTTCTCCTCATCTCTAAACACATAGCGACCATCTAAGGGGTGGACAAACCAAGCATTTAAGGTGCCTTGCTTAAGTTTGGCTAAGATGAGGTTTATCTCATTTATATTCCGCTCCGGGGTAAGATTCCCCAGGACTATCTGTCCTTCGTTGGCGCCGGGTTGGCCAGCCACAAAAGAACGAAGAAGGATAGTGGCAAGAATGCCCCTGGCAAGCTTCTCGTCCTTAGTGCGCCTTATATCTTCAAGGCATCGCTCGACAAGGCGTGGCTCCAGCTTGAAGAGGTCATTTTGCACCTCTTCATCCTCCGGGTTCACATCTGAGGGGAGCAAAATGTCCCTTTTGGTATATGATTCTCTGAGCACGCTGGACAGGAGGTAGAGAATACCTCGAGTGTTTGGATAGTTTCGGGAAGCACTAAAGCTCTGGAAAAGCACCTCCAGAAGCTCAGGGTGAAGAGGGTAGTATTTGAGCATCCGAGAACGATAATCATCAATAGGCTCAACTACAGTGCCTAGAGAGCCTTTAATACCTTTATAGCGCCTGATATATCTCTGGACGACCGTCTTAGCCTTAGCCTCGTCAATGCTCTCGAGAAGTCGAAAGCGAATGACATCTGCCTTGTCCTCCGAAGCTCCCAAATCCTGGATAAATACTTGCTCCCTACCTAGTCGACCCAGGATCTCTTCATTTCTCCCATATAGCGAAATCAGCACAATCAACTTGCAGTCGCTATCTGAGCTAATCTCTGAAAGAACCTGGAGAAAGTTGAGATTCCTAGCCTTCCTTACTGGATCGGCAATAGCCTCATACCAAGATTCAAGCTCATCAATGATAAGAACATTTGGTTCCTTTCCAATTATGTCTTTGAACTGAGTGATTGTGGGGAAGTCCCTGATTCGGCTAAGAGTTGAAGCTTTACCCAATCTATTGAGTATGGGTTCCCATAAGAATTCAGGATTGCCGTCCTCACCCTCCAACAAGTGAAGCACAACAACTGTAGCATCAGGAAGTTGTACTCTTAATGACCACTTTTCCTGCCAAACCTTCGCTGCCGTTTGTGATGTAAATAAGTGGAAAAGTGTCAGCAGACAGTGGGACTTGCCGGTGCCATAGCCACCGACAAAGATGAAGGTGCCTTGAGCCCTTTTGCCACTTAACCTTTCGTTTATGGCTTTCAGTGCTTGTGAGAGGGTATGTGAAGGATATGTGATAGATAGAATGCGCTCTGCCGAAGCTTCAGTTTTAGCAGGATTTGCTATATTATAGAGTTTTACTATTCCAAATATATTACCCTTGCGGGTTTCCTCTGATAGCGAAGCTATTTCACTTATGGTAGTCACGCTCGTCCCCCTCCACTAATTGTTATTTAGATGATGTGCTCTCAGAACGAATCCTAAACCATGATAGATAAACAGTCAAGCAACCGCAATGTTTCCATAAATATCCGACAGTCCATGTAAAATATGGGCATGACGAATGAAACCTTGATAGTTCTATGCTGGGAGCTCTATGAACAGGGAATGCCAAAAATCCGGATAGCCAGAAGAGTGGGGAAGCATCGTGA